>JAHENE010000272.1 GCA_024643305.1 Thiobacillaceae bacterium
CCGATATAGATAATTGCCTTGCTTTCGCCTGCTATGACTTTTTTTCGATTAAGGGCATGGCTTTCAAATTCTTCCGGTGTCTTGTCCTGATTGACCACAATCAATTTGATCTTCTTCTTAGCCGGCACCTTAAGTGCAGAGGGGGTGAATTGATGATCTTTGATGGTTAGCTCGAATTCACTTTCTGCGGCTAGGACCAAGGACGGAACCAAAAGAAACGTAAGCATCAGTTGTTTCATGAATTAACTCCTATGTTTAGATGTCATTTAAGCGAATGATAATCATAATCATTACCGTTAGCAAGAAAGGAATGCAATATTCATTGTGTATTAGTCAAATACATGGGAAAGCAGGCAGAAAACATTGAGTTGTAGGGAAAGGTAAAATGGCTCCATCAACTAGAATCAGGCTCAAATGAGACACCACGCAGCAAAAGACTCCCCGCCCGGCCCCGCAGACTGGCGCACGCTGATGAAACTGCAGCCATACTTATGGCTGCATCGCTGGCGTTTTTCATTCGCTGTATTGTTTTTGATTGGTGCCAAGCTTTCGACCATCGGCGTTCCGATTCTGCTGAAGCACATCGTTGACGGGCTGGACATATCCAAGCATGCGGTGTTGGTGTTGCCTGCCGCACTGATCGTCGGGTACGGCATGCTGCGGTTGGCCACCACGCTGTTTACCGACCTGCGCGACATGATTTTTGCCAAGGTCACCCAGGGGATCATCCGTCAGGTCAGCATCGAGTCATTCAGACATTTGCATAATCTGTCGCTCCGCTTTCATCTGGAACGCCAGACCGGCGGTGTCACGCGTGACATAGACCGCGGCAGTCAGGGCATATCGTCCATCATCAATTATTTGCTGTTCAGGATATTGCCGACGCTCATGGAGATTGCGCTCGTCGGCGGCATTCTGCTGGTGCAGTTCGACTGGGTCTTTGCGCTGATCACAGTAGGCGTGGTGCTGTTTTACATCGTCACGACAGTTGCCATTACCGAATGGCGTACCAAATACCGGCGCAAGATGAACGAGCTGGATTCCATTGCCACCACGCGCGCGGTGGACAGTTTGATCAACTACGAAACGGTGAAATATTTCGGCAACGAGAAGTTCGAGACCGAGCGTTACAACACCAGCATGGAGAAATGGCAGGAAGCCGCCGTTCAAAGCCAGAACTCGCTTTCGCTGCTGAATACCGTGCAGGCTTTCATCATCGCCACGGGTGTCACCATGATTCTGTGGCGCGCCGCAGCAGGCGTGGCCTCTGGGCACCTTTCTCTGGGCGACCTGGTCATGATCAATGCTTTCCTGATCCAGATTTTCATGCCGCTCAATTTTCTGGGCGTGATGTACCGCGAAATCAAGCAGTCGCTGACGGACATCGAGCGCATGTTCAAGTTGCTGACGCAGAACATCGAAGTCAGGGACAAGCCGGATGCAGCAACACTCGAGGTCAGTAGCGGTGAGGTTAAATTCGAGAATGTCAGCTTCGCCTACGATCCTGAACGGCCGATTCTGAATGAGGTCGATTTCGAAATTCCTGCCGGGCGCAATATCGCAGTGGTCGGCGCCTCTGGCTCCGGCAAGTCCACGCTGGTGCGACTGTTGTTCCGCTTTTATGACGTCACTGGCGGGACCATCAGAATTGACGGCCAGGACATACGCGATGTCAGCCAGGAGTCGCTGCGCGCCGCCATCGGCATCGTGCCGCAGGATACCGTGCTTTTCAACGATACCCTTTATTACAACATCGCTTATGGTCGCCCGGATGCCACTAGACAGCAGGTGGAGGAAGTGGCGCGTGCTGCACATATCCAGCACTTCATCGAGTCCCTGCCCAAGAAATGGGACACCGTAGTGGGCGAACGTGGCCTGAAGCTGTCCGGTGGCGAGAAGCAGCGCGTGGCGATAGCACGTACATTGCTGAAGAATCCGGCCATTCTGGTACTGGACGAGGCGACTTCGGCGCTTGACTCCAAAACGGAAAAAATCATTCAGGCCGAGTTGCGTGAGGTAATGAAAAATCGCACCAGCTTGACCATTGCACATCGCTTATCCACCATTATCGATGCCGACGAAATTCTGGTCATGGAAGCGGGTCGCATCATTGAGCGTGGCCGGCACGAATTCCTGCTTGCGCTTGAAGGCCACTATGCGCGTATGTGGGAGATGCAGCAGCAACAGGCCATAAAAGAGCAGGAAGCTGCATAAGTGCCAAGGTTTAAAGTAGATGTCGTTGGGTGGGATGAAGCCCAGTCCGAACTTTCAGCAATCCGCAGAACAGTATTCATCAATGAGCAGCAGGTTCCGGAAGAACTGGAATGGGATGGCGAAGACGAGGCTGCGTTGCACGTGCTGGTGACTGAACAGGGTCGAGCTGTGGGATGCGGCCGTATGCTGGCCGATGGCCATGTCGGCCGCATGGCAGTCCTGCTACCCTACAGGGAACAGGGGGTGGGGCGCCTCATTCTCAAGACCCTGCTGATGCAGGCTGAAAAACTGCGCAAGGGCAGGGTGTTCCTCAATGCGCAAACTCAGGCTGCCGGTTTTTACGCAAAATACGGTTTTAATCAGGTGGGCGGGGTGTTCCCCGACGCCAAAATCCCACACGTTCGAATGGAGAAGAACTTGGACAATTTCAGTGAAACCCTCAACAGCCGATTTGGTATCCCGGGCCGCCTGCGTTTTCAGGACAGCGGTCCTGGCCTGCCCGTAGCTGAAATCACCACGCCGGATGCGATGGCACGTGTGGCGGTGCAGGGTGGTCAGGTTCTGGAATGGCAGCCCAATGGGCAAAAGCCGGTGATCTGGGTTTCCAGGGCCGCCGTATACCAACCCGGCAAGGGCGTGCGTGGCGGCGTGCCGGTGTGCTGGCCGTGGTTTGGACAGAAAGAAGGCAAGGGTGTGCATGGTTTTGTGCGCGCCCGCATGTGGGAGGTACGCGAAGCCAAGGTCGACCTGGCCGACACCGTCATGCTGCGGCTGGGCATCAAGGACGACGAATCCACCCGCGCGCAATGGGA
>JAHENE010000045.1 GCA_024643305.1 Thiobacillaceae bacterium
CCGGATCGCATTGAGACCGGCACGTTTCTTGTTGCTGGCGCCATGGCAGGGGGTTGCGTGAGAACCACGCATACGCAACCGGATGCGCTGGATGCCGTGATTGGCAAGTTGCGTGATGCCGGCGCGCAGGTAGAAACTGGCCCCGACTGGATACAGGTTTGCCGCAAGGGAAGATTGAAAGCGGTTGACGTGCGTACTGCGCCGCATCCCGCTTTCCCCACAGACATGCAGGCTCAGTTCATGGCCATGAACTGTATAGCCGATGGTGCAGCCAGCATCACGGAAACCATCTTTGAGAACCGTTTCATGCATGTGCAAGAATTGCAAAG
Organism: Thiobacillaceae bacterium; assembly: GCA_024643305.1. Classification (GTDB taxonomy): domain Bacteria; phylum Pseudomonadota; class Gammaproteobacteria; order Burkholderiales; family Thiobacillaceae; genus UBA6918. The sequence continues at coordinate 330 of JAHENE010000045.1, forward strand.
GCTGGGAGCGAATATCGATGTTTCAGGGCACACTGCACTTGTGCGTGGGGTGGATAGGCTTGATGGCGCCATTGTCATGGCCACTGACCTGCGTGCTTCAGCATGCCTGGTGCTCGCGGGACTTGTCGCGCAGGGTGAAACGATCATTGATCGGATCTACCATCTTGATCGCGGCTACGAACATATCGAAGACAAACTATCCGCGCTTGGTGCGCGCATAAGGCGCGTCCATTAAACTTGGCGTGCAAGGATTAGGCGCAGACATTGACATGATTACGATTGCTCTCTCAAAAGGCCGCATTTTCGAGGAAACCCGCCCCCTGCTGGCGGCAGCGGGCATCCAGCCAACGGAAGACCCTGAGGCCTCACGCAAACTGATCATCCCGACCAACCGCGAGGATGTAAGGCTTCTCATCGTGCGCGCCACCGATGTGCCCACGTATGTCCAGCACGGTGGGGCCGATATGGGCGTCGCTGGTCGCGATGTGCTCATCGAACATGGTGGCGAAGGGCTGTACCAACCACTCGACCTGAAAATCGCGCGCTGCAAGATGATGGTGGCCGTGCGCGAGGGTTTTGATTACACAGGCAGGGTGAAGGAGGGGGCTCGCATCCGCGTCGCCACCAAATATGTAAACACGGCGCGCGAACATTTTGCCTCCAAGGGCGTGCATATTGATTTGATCAAGTTGTACGGTTCCATGGAGCTGGCGCCCCTGGTCGGATTGGCAGATGCCATTGTGGACCTGGTTTCCACTGGAGGCACCCTCAAGGCCAATGGTTTGGTAGCGGTCGAGCACATCACCGACATCAGCTCGAGGTTGGTGGTGAACCAAGCCTCACTCAAGACTAAACGGGTACTGTTGCAGCCCTTGTTTGAGTCTTTTAACGGGGCCATCGAAGATTAATCTTGGCGCGCTTCAGACTTTAGTGCACGACAGCCTTCGGCAGTCATATTTCCGGATGGGTTTCCTTGGCTGGGGGCCATCAAAGCAATAGGGCCTCAGGGAGATATTTCCAGATCCCTGATCGACTTCTCAAGCACATCATAGAGTTCAAAATCTTTTTGATTAAAACTTTCAAATTTCTGAATCAAACGTGAAGATATTTCCTCCTGATCTTTTATTGGCGAAACATTTTTCATGGCCATCTCACAAGGAAGACCGGTTTTCTCGCTTAGGATTTTGGAAAAAATATCTGAATATTCAAGCAGACCGAAGTGCCAATAACGGTTGATAACAAATGATGCTGGGTCTTTATGGTTGGCTGACCCTGTAAGATATCTGGTTGTCGTGTTGCCGTACAAATCAGCGTGATCAGCCAAAAAATAGATGTAGTCAGACAGTGACTGGTTTGCGTAATATGAGCGCCCCTTGTTATAAAGTTTGCGGATCGCACCTCTCTTAGCGTACCTGTGGCGTTCCCATTTGAATTCAGAAATTAGCCTTCCCAGGGGGTGACGCAATAAAGTAATCAGTTTGAAATTCTCTGGATAGGGGATTCGATCAAAGGGGATATGTCCCGAGATAATGCAGTTAGCCTCTTTACATTGCTTCAGGATTTGTCTCCACATGCCCGATTCAAATGGAGAGCCATACTCTTTCAGGGATCTTCGGGAAAACTTTCTAATAGCCCTTAATTTTTCGATTACGGAAAGATCCTGGTCTGGGGTATAGAGGTTGGGGGTGGTAATTAGCTTATGTTCGGGAAATGCTGATTGCACAAGCGTCTCAAGTGAGGTGCTTCCACTTTTTGGGATGCGTACGATTAAATATGACTCTTCCATGGTAATTTCGTCTGTGCTTGGAGGTAGTGCTGATTGTGACTTTTTATTACTTCGTTTTCCGCGCATGTCGGACATAAAGAAGTGGTGGAAACGTGTTTACAGTTTGGCTGGCTAAGTATATTTGAAGGCATGGGGTGTTCATGACAAATGATACATGGCATTAGAGGTAGATGCCGATTAGACGTTCCCCGGAATTCATTTGCGAAACCAATACATCGGAGTAATTGAATAATATGGAAAACATTGAGCCGGTCTTTGGTGCTTACGCGCTGCCCGCCTGGAAACAATGGTTTATGAGGCTTGCTCAGTCAATGCCGGTTTCCTGGCTTGGGAGGCGAGGGGCGTTGATATCACGAAGAATCGCTTTAAGTGGCAGTCGATCTGTTGTCGATGGGGTTGCCGATGGATTTCGGATGCGGGTCCACATTGCAGATAATGTTTCAGAACGTAAATTTCTGTTCATGCCGCAGTTTGTCGACCCGGCGGAGCGGGGCTTTATCAGAAAGCGCATTCATGAATCGGGAGGTGTCTTTATTGATATTGGTGCCAATGCCGGCATCTACAGTCTGACTGCGGCAGGTGCGCTGGTAAAGTCAGGGAAACCCGGTTCGGTGATTGCCGTGGAGCCGAATCCGACGATGCTTGATCGCCTGTCTACCAACCTTGCGCTGAACGACTTTTCAGATACTGTACAAATCTATCCCGTGGCTCTGTCGGATCATGCAGGAGAAATCGAATTCAATATATCCGACACCAATCTGGGTGAGAGCGGATTGGCTAGTGGCACCGGTCGCAAGATCAGTGTGCCGTGCGATACCCTTTTGAATGTTCTGAGACAGGCAGGTGTTGAAGAGGTTAATGGGATGAAGATAGACGTTGAGGGCCTGGAAGACAGCATACTTGTCCCATTCCTTAAAAATGCGCCGCGCACCCTTTATCCTGGCTTTATTATTATTGAGAATTCAGAACATGTCTGGAAAGAGGATTTGACAGGCGAATTGAAACGGCATGGATACACCGTCATGCAACGTTGCAAAATGAACGTCATTTATGTGCTTCCTGAAAAACAGGAAGACGTATAGATCCACCGGGTGTAAACCGCTGCTCCCCGCTTGATAATGGTTAAGCCTGAATGAAAATAATTGAGATCGCACAAGGTGGTGGGAAGTGGCCGAAGAAACCAAACATTTGATACGCGTAAAATTTCTTAGCCAGCAGGACCCGCGCGAGTGGCTTCGTTATTTCCCGCATGAGGATGGGCGCTGGGGAAATTTCGAATTTGTCTTTGATCGCAACGCAAGAGACTACGACTGGCTTGTGGTGCTTGAGGATGTGCCTTTTGAGCCGGGCTGTCCCCGCAATGCGGCAGTTGAGGAACTGGCCTGCAATCGCAGAAACAGCCTGCTTGTCACGGCCGAGCCATCATCCATAAAAACCTATGGCAGGGCATTTACTGCCCAGTTTGGCCATGTGCTTACCAGCCAGCCTGAGTGGGCCTTGCCGCATCCTCGCAGGCATTTTCAACATGCAGCCAACTTCTGGTTCTTCGGCAGCGGGCGAGGGCACTGGATGAGCCGCGCAGAGCTTGTCAGTGGACCGCAGCCTGAAAACAAGAACCAGTCAATTTCCATCGTCTATTCGTCCAAGCGCCAGTGGCACACGCTTCATGCGCAACGCTTCAAGTTTATTGAGTCGATGCGCCGATTGCTACCTGAAATGGCTGTTTTCGGGCGTGGTGCAAGGCCCATGGACGACAAGGCAGAAGCCCTGGCGAGCTTTCGCTATCATATTGCTGTAGAGAACCATATTGCCCCTCACCACATTACTGAGAAGTTAACCGATTCCATACTGGCGCGCTGCCTGACCTTTTATGCAGGCGCTCCAAATACCGCTGATTATTTTCCGGCGGAGAGTTTTATCCCAATAGATATTCGCAAGCCAGAGCAGGCAGCAGAGATAATCCGAAAAGCCATGTATGACGATGAGTGGACAAAGCGACTGCCGGCTATTGAAGAAGCCCGCCGTCGGGTGCTGGAAGAGCAGAATGTGTTTGCCGTGGCATGCAGAATCATTTCCAACAGTGCCTCAAATGAAACTGATCTGTCCAAACACGATGGGATGATTCTCAGTCGGCATGCATGGCGTAAACGCCACAAAATGGGGGCGATATTTCATGTGCTGGAAAAAAGCTACGTGCGTGGTCGATCACTTCTTATGAAGCTTCTTTCCTGATACAAGAACTAATATGACCATCAACAAAGAAAAAATACTGGTTATCAAGCTGGGTGCTTTTGGCGATGTCGTTCAAGCGAATGGAGCCCTGCGCGATATTCGGGACTATCATGCCGATGCGGAGATTGTGCTGCTGACGATGCCGGCATTCGTCAAATTGATGCAACGCTGCCCGCATGTTGGCCGTATTCTTACCGATACGAGGCCGCCAGTTTGGAAATTTGGCGAGTGGGTAAAGATGGCCCGCCTATTTTCGAGAGAAAAATTCACCAAGGTCTATGATCTGCAGAATCAGGACCGCACCAGGTTGTATCACAAACTTTTTTTTCGCAATGTTAAATGGAGCGGCTGGCTGCCTGGCCCGCGACCGCCATCTGCTATGGAGGGATTTGCAGCGCAGCTAAAACGCGAAGGCATGTCCGCCGCGCATTGTCTGGCGCCGGATATTGAATGGATGGCGGAGGATATGAATGCGTTTCTGGAGCAGGAGGGTGTGCGCACGCCGTATGTAGCACTTATTCCGGGTTGCTCGCATCCACAAAGGCGATGGCCATACTACGCTGAACTCGCTGCCGCCCTGATTGAGCGCGGTTATGACGTCGTCACCACCCCGGGGCCAGACGAAATTGAGTCGGCCAAGACGATTTCAGGCCATACCCTACTCGGACCAAACGGTTTCCTGAATCGCTTCGAACTGGCCGGTGTGCTCAAGAATGCTTGTTTTGTTGTCGGCAATGACACTGGTCCAAGCCATGTGGCGTCCTATCTTGGCAGGCCGGGCCTGGCGTTGTTTGGGCCTCAAACCAAGGCAGCACGTTCCGGGATGTGCCGGGGGGATTTCCACGCAATTGAAGTGCCTGATCTTGCCGATCTTCCCCTCGAGAAAGTACTTGAGGCAATATTGCCGCGGTTGCCTTTGCCTCAGACAAGTTCGGCATAAGCATAAGATGGCCTTAACCAATTAAATTTGGCAGTGTGTTCGGCTCACTTATCTGAAGTATTGAGTTGCCCCTTGTCCTGAGAATTTCCTTGTATCCTATATCCATCAGGTATCCCCATAAATCCGCGGACCAGCTATTGTCGGAGGTATGTTCTATGAATATGTATCTAGGATAGAGAGACCTCTCTGCCTCCCGGAAAAATGGCATCAAGACCTTGTCTTCAAACCCCTCAACGTCAATTTTTAATGCATTAATGGACTCGATGTTGTGTTTGCGTAATATATCGGTGAGTTTTCTTACCTTGACTTCCACGCTGCTTGGTGTCGGATTGTTGACAATGTGTGCGCTACCCAGGCCACTGTCCAGTTCCAAATGCATCACGCATTCTTCAGAGCCGGCAGCGCAATCTTCCAATGCAAAATAATGCGTTCTTGTTCGGATAATATCTTCGACCAAACTTATATTCTTCTTGATTCGCTCACACATTGCCGGATTAGGCTCGATTGAAATCACTTTTGCACATGGCGATGCATGATAAATAAATATCTGGCTATAAAAGCCCGAATTCGCGCCAATGTCGATGAAAGTGGGCGAGTCTGAGTGTGATATGCCTACCAAGAAATCTGTTTCTTTAACGTTGTAATAATTGAAAAGACCTTTTAACTCGGTGGTGTTATCCACATTAAAAAAAAAGGGAATTCCGCGATAGGTTGTTTTGATCGCATGTTTGATTCGTTTCTGGAAGAAATTCATCCAGAATCGACGTGCTAATCCTCTATTAAAAGGCGGGGTTCTGGCCAATGACAGCAAAACACGATAAGAGAATTTAAGATGTTCTGAAGTCATTAATGGTGCCTTGAGAAAAAATTCTGATCTGTTGTGGGGATTGCCATAGATGTATGTCCTGGAATCCTCTAGGCCCTGGGTCGAGACCACACTCGAGTCAATTTTACCAAAGAGCTTCCTGGCCCTCAGGAAAATTCAGTGTAGGATTTTTCCTCGACGATACTGGATCCGCTAAGCTCGTTGATGGACTTTTTGAGTTTTGCGCGCAGATCGTTCTGGACGTAAACGGATCGGGCCAATTCGATAAACTTCGGCCCGAAGTCCCGTACGGCCTCACAGGCGCGGATGTCATCCTCGATGACCCACAAGTCTTCGTTGACCTTGCGTAATGCATTCTCAAGGCGGTCAAGTTCCTGCGAAGGCGCCAGATGCTGAGCGCATGCCTTGCTGAGTACGTCCAGTTCATGTTTTACGTTTCGCAGTTTTGCTGCATCGGTCATCCGTTCGGCCTTGATCTTCAGAATGGTGATCTTGTCGATCAGTTCACCCGCACCCACTTCAATCAAGATCGAGCTCGTTTTATTCATGTTTTTTTCTGACTCCATAGTTGAAATTTAAAGTCGCCAGACCGTATAGCCAGCATCACTGAGTACTGACTCTTTGTATGCGGATTTTACGTCCACGAAAACCCCGCCCTTTTTAAGCATGTTTGTGATTTCCTGGATGGGCATGGCCAGATATTGTTTGTGCGCAACAGCAGACACGAGGGCATCGGTGTTGTCGGGAAGTTTGTCCCAGGCCGTGAGCTTGATGCCATATTCGTGCATGGATTCGTCTGCGTCCGCAACCGGGTCATGCACAAAGACCTCGCAGCCGTATTCTTGCAGTTCCCGAACAATGTCCGCCACCTTGGAATTGCGCAGGTCCGAGCAGTTTTCCTTGAAAGTCAGGCCAAGCACGATGACCTTGGCGCTTTTCACCGGGCTGCCGGATTTGATGAGTTGCTTGACGGTCTGCTGGGCGATGAACTGGGCCATGCCGTCGTTGATCCTGCGGCCGGCGAGGATGACCTGTGGGTGGTAGCCCAGCATCTCGGCCTTGTGGGTGAGGTAGTAGGGGTCCACACCAATGCAGTGCCCGCCCACCAAGCCCGGACGAAAGGGCAGGAAATTCCACTTGGTTCCTGCAGCTTCCAATACTTCCAGGGTGTCGATGCCGATTCTGTCGAAGATGATGGCCAGCTCGTTCGTCAGTGCGATGTTCAGGTCGCGCTGGGTATTCTCGATAACCTTGGAAGCCTCGGCCACTTTGATGGAACTGGCGCGATGCACCCCGGCTGTGATGATTGAAGAATAAATCTCAGCCACATGCGCCAACGTTGCATCATCATCACCAGACACAACCTTGACCACCTTGGTGATGGTTCGCTCGCGATCACCTGGGTTGACGCGCTCTGGCGAATAGCCGACGTGAAAATCCTGTTTCCACTTCATGCCGGATTCTTTTTCCAGGACAGGTATGCAGATTTCCTCAGTGGCGCCCGGATAGACTGTGGATTCGTAAATGACCGTGGCACCTTGCTTCATGTGTTTTCCGGCTACTTCGGAGGCGCTGACCAGAGGCGAGAAATCCGGCTGGTGCGCAACGTCAACCGGCGTTGGGACGGCGATGATGATGAAATCGGCATCGGCAATGGCCGATTGATCAGTGGTGACTAGAAGTTGTGTGGCCGCCTTGAGTTCCTCGCTCGGTACCTCGCCCGAAGGGTCGCAATGATTGCGGTAGTTTTCGATCTTCGATTCCGAGAGGTCGTAGCCAATGGTTCGGTATTTCTTTCCGAACTCGACAGCGAGGGGAAGGCCAACATAGCCTAAACCGATTACGGCAATGACAGGTTGCGTGGTTTTCATTCGTTTCTTCTGTTCGAAATCAACGGGATGTGGAGAGTCCTGAATAGATCGACAATGTGGCATCAAGCATGTTTTGCAAACTAAAACCGTGATCCTTTGGAGTCATGGGGGGGGCGCAAAGCCATTTCTCGGCAAGTGCTACCAGGCGATCATGGTCGCCAAGCTCAATTCTACCCTCCGGCAGCAGCGTTTTCAGTTGTTCGCCAACGCCGCCATGATCGTAACCGATGACGGGTATCCCCATGCTGAGGGCTTCAAGTGTCGTACGGCCGAACGATTCGGGCTGTGTGGACAGCGAAAGCACGATGTCCGATACCGCCATGATTTCACGTAGATCGCTGCGCTGCCCGGTAAAAGTGATATCTGCCTCCAGGCCCAATGCTTTCATCTTTTCTTGCAGCTCATTCAGATAGCGCTCTTTCTTTGCGCTGGCGCCACCGACGATCAGGCCATGCATTTGAACGCCTGATTCTTTCAAATGTGCGATAAGGCTGATGAAATCATCGTGTCCCTTCAGCCGGGTAATACGTCCGGGCAGGGTGAGCACCTTCTTGCCCACAAGTTGTGGGTATTGAGCCTGCCATGCGGACAGCCATTCATGAGAAGGGCGATAAGCATGTGGATATTCAGCTGGGTCAATGCCGCGCGGGATAACAATAATTCGTTCAGGAGACACCCAGGGATAGTTGTTTAGGATGTAATCGCGGGCCGTTTCGGAAACGGCAATAACGCGTTCACCCTTGGTCATCACGGCGCTGTAAGCGTTGACCGAATAAAGTCCGTGCACGGTAGTAACAAAACGCGGTCGGGTATTTGGGTCCATGCCCTTCCAGGCCAGGTAGCAGACCCACGCCGGCATGCGCGAACGTGCATGCAGGATGTCGACCTTGTTTTCGATCAGAAACTTTCGCAGGCGCGGGATCAGGCGCAGGGTCCACAGACTTTTCCTGCCAATGTCCCAAGTGACATGTTCGCTGCCTTCGCGCACAAGCTGCTCCACCATGCGACCGCCCGCCGAGATGACGATGGAGCGGTGGCCGTGCTCGATCAGATGTTTGCCGACTTCCAGCGTACCGCGCTCAACGCCGCCTGATTGCAGTGCGGGCAGAACTTGCACGACGGTCAGCTTGCGCGACGCTATTTTGGGTTGTTCAGGCATTGCAGTAATTGCCGGGCGCAACGCTCGGCCTCGTTGAGTGGTTGTGTATGGGTTTGCAGTCTTCCGCTGCGTTCCCATTCTGAAAAGTCTGTCAGCCGCTTGTCGCGCAACAATTCTTGCAGTCCGCGCGCCACGCGCCCGGGATTGGCGTAAGGCAGATCAAAACAGCCCACCGCTGCACCCGCGGTCAAGGCCTCGTACACCATGGAAGCGCTGTCCGGCGTTACCCACACCTGGGCGGCTTGCGCCAGTTGCACAGGCAGCCAGTCAGCATCCACTTCATTGTGCGCAAGTGCATTTACATTGGGCAGTTCCAACTTGGCAATATTCCGGAGAAAGCCTGCCGGGGTTCGGCGCGAGGTGGTCAATTGCCAGGAAATGTCGGGCTGATGCAAAGCGACGAGGTGTATCTGTTTCAGTAACGTAGTTTCGCTCCAGCCATATTCTGGTGAAGGTCCCCCGATCAGCATCAGTCCCTTCTGGCCATTCTGTGCCGAATTCGGCCGGACGCGATTGATCGGGCCTTGCGTAACCAGACTGGAATCAGTTTCGGGCAGGCCGTCATGCGCGGGGATGATCACCCAGTCAAACCACGACAATGGCAGCGAGGGTTTCATCAGCACGGCGATCCTGCCACCATGCGCGCACCGTGCTGCCAGCATGGGCCAGTGCGTGGCATGGCCGGCGCCAATGATCAGGTCTGGTTTCGGCAATTTATTTCCTGGAGAAAATCTGCCAAACAGCCAGTTGAAAATATTCAGCCAGCCGCCGGACACTTTCACGGTTTCTACATGGCAAGAACTCAACCGGCAAAGTGCTTCGGTCAACCCAAGTGACTGGTTGTCGTGTCCGCGCTTGCCGTCGGTAAAGCGCCAGATTGTCAGCATGCCGCCTCGGCTTGCCAGCTTCGTGCTTGTGCGGCGGACCATGTATAAGGTGTGGGGTCGATGTGTGGCGCTTGCCCCAAGATCATCTCAACCAGCAGGCGGCTGCTGGCAGGCGCCATGGTCACGCCATAGCGGAAATGCCCGGCATGCACCCACAGGTTGTCGTAATCGGGGTGGCGGTCGATGACAGGAATGTTGTCCGGGCTGCCGGGCCTAAGGCCGGACCATGAGCGCACGGGAAGACATTTGCGCAACGTTGGCAGAAGCTCGCATGCTGCTTCATGCAGGTTTTGCAGTATTTCCGGAGTGGTTCCTGTGTCGAAGCCGACGTTTTCAGTCGTGCTGCCGGCAAGAAGGTGGCCATCCCGGCGCGGCACCAGATACAAGCCATCCCGGTAAAGAATATGTTCAAGCGTATGGCTACCGGGTGCGTACAACAGCATTTGCCCCCGTACCGGGCGGAGGTTGGGGACGGGCTGGGATTGTCCCAGCGCCAGTCCGGCCCATGCGCCGCCGGCCCATATAAAGGTGTCCGCCGCATGTTCGGTTTGCCCGGACAAGACCGAAACAGCCTTCTTGCCTACGCTGCGGATGCCGGTAATTTCACATCCCGGCAGGATTTTCCCGCCCAGGTCGGTGATGGCCTCCACCATGGCGGCAATTACGCGGGGATTGCGCACCTGACCTACCGTTGGCAGCCAAAGCCGGTTTTCTGGCGTTATTTTGGCCGGAAAATCGTGTTGCCTAGCCCATTCGAGCCCGGTTTCTGGCGTATTCCCGCCGATTTCCATGCCGCAGGCCCAGTATTCCGGGTCTGTTTTGGAATGTTCGGTGATCGTGGCTGCCCATTCCGGCCAGGTCTGCATACCCCCAAGGGCAAGGCGATTGACACTTTCGCCATAATCCCAGGGCAGAAGGGGGCAAAGGATGCCCGCACCCGCCCATGAGGACTGGCCGGCGCGCCGGATATCCGCAAGAACCACGTCCTGGCCGTGGCGCAAAAGCTCATAGGCAGCGCTCAAGCCTGCCATGCCGCCGCCGATAATAAAAAAGTTGTGCTTCAAACTAATTCCCGATTAAGTCCGCTGATTCTAACAAAGCGGCCGTCTGTCCGGCCTGGCTGGTTTATGGGGAAATATGACCGTTAAATGCTGCGTAGAGGAAAAGAAATGGTGAAAACGAACATGTTGACCGCAAAACAAAACAAGGGCTTCACCCTCAT
>JAHENE010000273.1:0-1150 GCA_024643305.1 Thiobacillaceae bacterium
CGCTCAAGAAAATTACTGCTTTCCTCATCGGAGAAATCTTCGTAATACAGCAACTGATTGCCTTTAACGTCGCCCAGCATGCTCTGGTATTCATTTAGAGCGATACCCATTTCCGTGGAAATTTCCTGTTCCGTTGGCGGGCGGCCGAAGCGCTGTGCAAGCTTGTTGATGGCGCTTTCGATCTGGCGGGATTTTTGGCGGATATGCCTCGGTAGCCAATCCGCGTCACGCAGGTCATCCAGCATGGCGCCGCGGATTCTTTGCGTGGCATAGGATTCGAACTGCGCGCCCTGACTACCGTCAAAACGATCCACAGCATCCATAAGCCCGATCAGTCCGACCTGTATCAGGTCATCAACCTCCACGCTGGCCGGCAATCTTGCCATCATGTGATAAGCAATGCGCTTCACCAATGGCAGATGCTGCCTGATCACGTCATCATTAGTAACTTTCTTTTGCACTCTCGCCAAAGCCCCCATGTGCCACCTTTGATTGGTTGTTTTCCGTGATTCTAGACACAACCCAACCTAAATTGGGAACGATAGTTAATGTATTACTTGAAGTTTCTTGTTTTGTGTTGTTTATTTGAGACAAACCGCCATCAATTTTCGGGAAATCCACATTCCTGAACCCAAACTGGCGAGCACTTTGTGCTAAATGTGCCGCCCCTTCTCCAATCAACATGACGCGGGCAGGGGAACGCAAACGATTCAATGTTTTCATAAGTGCAAAAACCGTTTCAGCATCTTCCTTTACAAACAAAACAACGATGAATTGCTCTGTAGCAGGCTCAACAGCGGCTTCCGTCAGAGAAAAACGTCCGCCATCAAAAAGAAGAACATCAAAACTGCTGCAGGATTTGGCTGCTGAGGCGATAGAAGCATCGCCTGCCATGCAGCGAGGCGCATAAAGCAAGCCATGACTACCGGTATCAATGACTTGTGTTTCAAGTGGCCGGCTGGTTTGGCAGGGAAGCAAAGGGCGGCATCCAAGTCTGTCAGTCAGTTTTTCGGTACCTGTCTCAACAAGCCACACACGCTGATCACTTTTGGAAAGCGCATCGGCAAGCGACAGCACAAATGCATCACTGTCCGGCGCGCGCGGTGCCGCCACTACGCTGACAAGGCGTGGCGCGGCCTCGGTGGAAAAC
>JAHENE010000273.1:1213-3005 GCA_024643305.1 Thiobacillaceae bacterium
GTTTCACCTCCGGCAACCATGCCAGCTTCCAATCCCGCATAAACCGCCCAGTCCTCATCCCGCATCACAAACCCATCATCTTCGCGAGCGCGCAGCGCACGGTCAACAACATAACTTGCCGGTGCAGCATGCAGATCCTCTGGCACGCGCTGCCCGGTGGAAAGACAGGTCAGTGTCAATCGATAGCGCATCAGGCAATCCAGCAAGGGGCCGCATTGCCCGCCCTCATCAAGCTTGGTGAGAATTACGCCATCAAGAGAATCCTGCGGGAACTGCCTTATGATGTTCTCGGCAAGGCCGCCTTGCGTGGATGCCGACAGCGTAAGCAAACAGGCCACATCAGCCTGTTTCAAAGTCGCCCATTGTTTGGCAAAGCGTTCATCCTGCGGCGCAAAACCTGCGCTGTCGATCAGTACACAGGACTTGTCTTTTCTTGCATCGTTCAGCACATGCGCCAACTCGCTTGCCTCATGCAGCGCGGAAAAAGACACACCCATCATGCGTGCATACGCTTCCAGTTGCTGTTGCGCGCCGATGCGATAACCATCCATTGAGATCAACGCGACCTTGTCCTGCCCGTGCTGTAAAACAGCCTTGGCTGCAAGCTTGGCAAGGGTGGTGGTTTTGCCATGGCCGGTTGGTCCGATCAAGGCCCAGACGCCAGATTTGAGGCCAGGCAAGTCGGCTGCAGCATTCACACGCAGATTCCGAATCAACACTAGGCGCAGCCAGGCATCCGCCTGTTCATTCGAATAATGCCGTGGCAGCGCGGCTGCCAGATGGCGTGCAAGCCGGGGGCTGAAACCGGCAGCGAGGATTGTTTGCATGACATGCACACGCACGGGATGGCGTCGCTTCTCGGCAGACCAGGCAAACCCCGCCAACTGGTTTTGCAGCAACGAACGGAGGCGGGTCAGCTCGCGCCAGATGCCGCCGCTGTCATGACCATTCTCGACCTCGACGCTTGGAGTTTCTTCCAGGTCATCGTAAAGCCCGGCCATGAATTCCACACCAGCCGCCGTCTTGCGCGAAGTAACAACGACAGCCTCTGGGCCAAGTTCCTTCCGGATAAGCTCCAGCGCGGCGCGCGCGTCAGGCGCCAGAAATCTGCGCAGCTTCATGCTCGCCCTCCATGCTCATCAGCGTTGTAATTTGCAAAGACTTGTCTGCCGGTATTTCAGCATAGGAAAGCACAGGCAGCCCTGTGCGCCGCAAAATTCTGGAAAGAACGGGGCGCAGCGCCGGCGCAGCCAGCAAAACCAGCGCCCCTCCGGCCACAGCCTGTTTCGCCGCCGCTTGTTCGGCCATGAGCGGCAGGGTTTCCAGAAGTTCTGGCGAGATCATTGCCTCGCCCTCTTCACCCATTTCAGCAACCAGATAATTTTCAAGCTCGGAATCAAGTCCGATCACGTGCAGATTGCCCGCGCTTCCAAACAAGCGTTCCACGATACTGCGGCCCAACGAGGCGCGCACGATTTCAGTCAGTTCGTCGATATCATGAGTCCGGGACGCACGTGCTGCAAGCGTTTCCAGAATGCTGCGCGTATCGCGTATGGACACGCCTTCTGACACCAGATTCTGCAGGATGGCTTGAACAACGGTGAGCGGCAGCAGGCTGGGGGTGACTTCTTGCACCAGGCCCGGGCTATCGTTGTTGACACTTGCAAGCAGTTGCTGGATTTCGGCTCGGCCCAGCAATTCGCTGGCATGCGTCCGGTAAACCGATTCGACATGCCGTGCGATCACCTCACTCGGTTCGAGTATCTTGTAACCACGCAGAAGGGCGCGCTCG
>JAHENE010000274.1 GCA_024643305.1 Thiobacillaceae bacterium
CAGACGCCGCGACAATTCACCCATGATCCAGTTGCTTGCAAGTTTGGCTTGCGGGGCTGCGCCGGCGTGGACGACGGCCTGAAAATAAATGGCGGTTGCCTTGCTCTGGGTAAGCTGGGCAGCGTCGTATTCGGGAATGCCCAAATCGCGCACGAAGCGCGCCGCCATTGCACGCGGCAACTCGGTCATCTCCGAACGCACACGCTGCACCCATTCATCCGCAATCACCAGCGGCGGCAGATCCGGATCGGGGAAGTAGCGGTAATCAGCGGCGTCTTCCTTGGTGCGCATGGCGCGCGTCTCGCCGGTGTCGGGGTCGAACAGCACCGTGGCCTGCTGGATCGCGCGGCCGTCCTCGATCTGCTCGATCTGCCAGCGCACCTCGTAATCGATCGCCTGTTCCAGGAAACGGAAGGAGTTGAGGTTCTTGATTTCGCGGCGGGTGCCGAATTCCTGTTGGCCGACGGGGCGCACCGAGACGTTGGCGTCCACGCGGAAGCTGCCTTCCTGCATGTTGCCGTCGCAGATGCCGATCCAGGTCACCAGATTGTGCAAAGCCTTGGCGTAGGCCACGGCTTCCTTGGCAGAGCGCATGTCCGGTTCGGACACAATTTCCAATAGTGGCGTGCCGGCGCGGTTCAGGTCGATGCCGGTCATGCCGTGGAAATCTTCATGCAGCGATTTGCCGGCGTCTTCTTCCAGATGCGCGCGGGTGAGGCGGATGGTTTTTTCAACACCATCTACATGAATGGCAAGCGAGCCATGTTCGACAATGGGCTTGGCCAACTGGCTGATCTGGTAACCCTTGGGCAGGTCGGGATAGAAGTAGTTCTTGCGGTCGAACACGTTGACGCGATTGATGGTCGCGCCGATGGCGAGACCGAACTTGATCGCACGCTCGACCGCGCCCTTGTTCAACACCGGCAGCACACCGGGGAGCGCGATGTCCACCGCGCTGGCCTGGGTGTTGGGCGCCGCACCAAAGGCCGTGCTGCTGCCGGAAAATATTTTCGACCGGGTGGTTAGCTGGGTGTGCACTTCCAGCCCGATGACGACTTCCCACTTCATTTCAGCACCTCCGGCATTTTGGTGTGCCAGTCAGTATGCAATTGATACTGGTGCGCGATGTTCAGCAGTTTCGCTTCAGAGAAAAGATCGCCGATCAATTGCACGCCGATGGGGCGGTTGTTGCCGGAAAAGCCACATGGGATGGACATGCCCGGCAGGCCGGCGAGATTGACGGCGATGGTGTAGATGTCGGAGAGATACATGGCAACCGGGTCGGCGGCTTTCTCGCCGAAGTTGAAGGCAGGCGTGGGTGCGGTGGGGCCGAGGATGACATCGCACTGCTTGAATGCGGCGGCGAAATCGGCTGCAATGAGGCGGCGGATTCTTTGCGCCTGCAGGTAATAAGCGTCGTAATAGCCGTGCGACAGCACGTAGGCGCCGATCATGATGCGGCGCTTGACCTCGGCGCCAAAGCCTTCGGCGCGTGTCTTCTCGTACATGTCGAGCAGGTCCTTGTAGTCGCTGGTGCGATGGCCGTAACGCACGCCGTCAAAACGCGACAGGTTGCTTGATGCTTCTGCCGGCGCCAGCACGTAATACACCGGTACTGACAGCCCCATGTTGGGCAGCGAGACTTCCACGGTTACTGCGCCAAGCTTTTTGTACTCGGCAATGGCGGCTTCTATCGACTGCGCGACTTCACTGGAGAGGCCCTCGGCGAAAAATTCCTTTGGCAGTCCGATTTTCAAACCGGCCAATGGTTTGTCCAGATCGCGGGTGTAATCCTCTTTCTCGCGTTCGAGGCTGGTGGAATCCTTTTCGTCGAACCCTGCCATGACGTTCATCAGCAGTGCGCAGTCCTCGGCTGAGGGAGCCATGGGCCCGGCCTGGTCGAGGCTGGAAGCGAAGGCGATCATGCCGTAGCGCGAACACACGCCGTAGGTGGGCTTGAGTCCGGAAATGCCGCAGAGCGATGCCGGCTGGCGGATGGAGCCACCTGTGTCGGTACCGGTGGCGGCCGGCGCCATGCGCGCAGCCACAGCTGCAGCCGATCCGCCTGATGAGCCGCCAGGCACGGCAGCTTCATCCCACGGGTTTTTGACTGCGCCGAAGAAGCTGGTTTCATTGGATGAGCCCATGGCGAACTCGTCCATGTTGGTCTTGCCCAGGCTGACTGTGCCGGCCTGTTTGAAATGGGCGATCACGGTGGCATCGTAGGGCGCGGTGAAATTGCCCAGCATTTTCGAGCCGCAAGTGGTGCGCCAGCCATCGGCACAGAAAATATCCTTGTGTGCAATCGGCACGCCCAGCAATGGACCGGATTCGCCGGCGGCAATGCGCGCGTCTACATGTTTTGCCTCGGCCAGGGTTCTGTTGCGGTCAACAGTGATGAAGGCATTGAAGCGGGGGTTCAGTGCCTCGATGCGGTCGAGGAACAGCGAACTCAGCTCCGTACTGGATATTTTCTTTGCCGCCAGCGCAGCGGCAAGCTGTTTAAGGGAAGCGTTGATCATTGTGGGCGAGGCTTATGAGGCAGACGTGAGGCGCGTTCTTGATTTCGCGGGGAGAGTATTACTCGATTACCTTCGGCACCAGGTAGAGGCCGTTCTCAACGGCAGGTGCGATGGCCTGGAACTTGTCTCGCAAGTCTGACTCTGTGACCATGTCCTCACGCAGGCGCTGGGCCACGTCCAGGGCGTGGGACATCGGCTCCACCCCTTTGGTGTCAACTGCCTGCATCTGCTCGATCAAGCCGAAAATGCTGTTTAGTTGTCCGCGCGCAGTTTCTGCCTCTGACTCGCTCATTCGGATACGGGCCAGGCGGGCGATGTGCAGGATGTCTTGTTGGGAAAGGGGCATATGCCGTAAAAAAAGTGGGAAACAAGTTATTGGGCCAGCTGGATTTTGAAGGTCTTCCAGGGGCGCGGCCCGGTGGAGTTTTTCAACAGCCTGCTAGTGCTTGGGGTATTATAACAAGCTTGGCACAA
>JAHENE010000275.1 GCA_024643305.1 Thiobacillaceae bacterium
GGACGGCCTGCATGCGCTGATCGTCGTGACCGGAAGCCAGCCGGCATCGCTCAAGATAGCCGCCGAGACATTCGCCAATATGTCGCTGCCCTATCCCGGCACCGACGAAATGCATGCCTACGAATTCAGCATGCCGGATATCTCGATGTACAGCGGCAGGGAAGAACTGATCCCGGACAAAAATTACGAATTCACCACACTGGGCATGTCGACATACAGCTACCATGGCTACAACAATGCCACGGACATCACCTTCCGCCTGCCCTCGGACTTCCTGATCAAGCAGAACCAGTACGCTAAACTGTCGCTGAACCTTTCATACGGCGCCGGCCTGCGCCCGGATTCGGCGCTCAGCATTTCCCTGAATAACCAGCAGGTGCGCGACATCCATCTCGACAGCCCGGGCGGAAACTATATCGACGGATACAAGATCGACATCCCGACCTATCTTTTCCAGCCAGGCACGAACACCATTTCTTTCAAGCCGTACCTGAACACGCAGCGACAGGTGTGCGATGTATCCAACATCGACGGGCTGTTTGTTACGGTCTTCGGCAACTCGACGCTGATTTTTCCGCCGATGCCGCATTTTGTCGAAATGCCCAAGATGGAATTGTTCGTGCTCAACGGCTTCCCGTTCACACGCTGGCCGGATGGCTATGAAACACTAGTCTATTTGCCGAATCACGATAGCGGCTCGATCGATACCGCCCTCAACCTGATCGGCATGATTACCCAGAAAAACGGCTTCCCGCTGTTTGGCACCCAGGTGGTCTTCGCCGAGCCCAAAGACTGGGTCGGTGAAATGCTGGTGGTAGGCGAAGTGGCCTCCCTGCCCAAATCCATCATGGCGCTGGCACCTTTCCAGCCGGGTGGCATCGCCAACATCCCCTACCCCGTTTCACGCGGCTGGGACAGCGAATCATCCATCGCGCTGAGCAAGCAACAGGGCGGCCTCGGAGAAGGCAGCGGGCTGCTGATGGAATTTGAATCCGGCATCCAGAAAGGACGCTCCATCGTCGTCGCGACCGCGCAGACAGAACAAGACTTGCTGACACTCGGCGATGCGCTGTTGTCACCGGGCATCCAGTCACGCATCAAGGGCGATGTCTCGCTGGTACAGCTCGACGTACCCAAATACAACGTGACCTCGATGTTGAGCGGGAAGAAATATTCCACCGGCAACAAAGGCGGGGTTTCAGTCGTAGACGCGTTCTTCTATGCCAACACGTATGCTTTATACGGCTTGATCGCCCTGACGCTGATCGTGTTGAGCGTGATCGGGTACTGGCTGATCCGCCGCTATCGCGGCAAGCGCGCGAACAATGAACTCGGCTGAAAACAGGAATGAGGTTCTTGCCAAATTTCCGCAAGCCGGTTCTGCTTGAATCCGTCGCTGCCATAGTTGTTGTGCTGGCCCTGGCAACCTCCCCTGCGTACGCGGGCGAGGCTGGTGTCAGCCGCTCGCCCTGGCAAATGCGCGACGAGGCGGATGCGCAGTTAACCGCGGGACATCCCGAAGCAGCGCAAGCCACCCTCCGCGAAGCGCTGCAAATCGACCCGAAAAATCCCTGGGTACGCTTCGACCTGTCGCGGCTGATCCAGAAACAGGGCGACCTGAAACAGGGACGCGCCTTGATGGAAGAAGGACTTTCCGTCGTGCCGGGCGATCCCGACATGCTCTACGCCTGCGCCCTGTTCCTGGGGTTGCGGGACGAGGCCGACGATGCGCTAGGCTTGCTGGACAAAATTCCCGCCGCTGCGCGGACGCCTTCGATATCGGGACTCCGGCAAAAAATGGCGATCCGGTTGCAAACCAAACAGGCGCAAGCGCTGGAAAAAAATGGTCACCACGCCGAAGCGCTGGCCATGATGGAACATGCCGAATCCGCTGCCGGCAATGATGCCGGGCTCGTCAACGATGTCGCCAATGCCTGGCTCGATCTGGGTGAAACCTCGCGCGGCATAGCATTGCAGCGCCACCTGATGTCGCAGCACTCCCCGCCGACGATCGACCTGCGTCTGAACTATGCGATGCTGCTGAACCGCGCAGAGCAGGATGACGAACTCAACACCTTGCTGGATGAACTGGATTCCGGCCAAAACCTGTCCGCCAAGCACATCGAGGATATCCGCTTCCTGCAGGCCTCGCTGGCCGCGCGGCGTGCCGACAACGCACGCCATGCGGGCGACTTCGTTGCCGCCGGCGCGGCACTCAAACCCGCGCTGCAACGCGACCCGGACAACACCGACCTGCTGTCAGCCCAGGCGCG
Source organism: Thiobacillaceae bacterium (assembly GCA_024643305.1). Classification (GTDB taxonomy): domain Bacteria; phylum Pseudomonadota; class Gammaproteobacteria; order Burkholderiales; family Thiobacillaceae; genus UBA6918. The sequence goes on from JAHENE010000275.1 coordinate 2,274, forward strand.
CTTGCAGGTTGCCATGCACCAGCCGCAACAGGCGCGCGCCATCTACGAAAAAATATTGCAGCACTCGCCGAAAAACACCGGCGCGAGATTGGCGCTTGCCAGGATCATGGGTGAAATGGGCGACAGGAATTCTGCCCAACACGAATTGGCCACCGTGCTGGCACAAACACCCGACAACGATACCGATGGCCGCCTCGCCATTGCCGAGGCCGGCGTCGGGATAGACGATCTCGCCGCCGCCCGCGCGATCACCGACCCATTGAGAAAAACTTCGCCAGATGACCGTCGTGTCCTGTTGCTGTCCGGCAAGATTGCCAAGGCTGACGGGCGTTACAGCAATGCGATGGATTATTACAAGCAGGCCGGTGCCACCGATGAAATCGCCACCTTGCAGCGTAGCCGCGCCAAAGGTTATGTCACCGCCGGAATCGATTACCTCAGCAAAACCGATGGCACGCCCGGCATTTCCAATCTGACGGCGAGGGAAATCCCGGTCGAAGTACGCATGCCGGTCAGCTACGGCGGAGGAATGGCCTTCGTGCAGGTCGACCCGGTGAGCGCCGATGCCGGCACATTACCACTCACCGACCTGGCCAACCTCAGGCAATACGGCAAAGTGTTGGCACTCTCCCCTGCCGGACTGACCAGCGCATCCGGGCAATCTGCGCATGGCACCGCACTCGGCGTGGGATATGAACAAGGCGGACTGCGCGCCGACAT
>JAHENE010000276.1 GCA_024643305.1 Thiobacillaceae bacterium
TACGCGCTTGTGTTCGGCGTTGACCGTGGACAACGCCAAAGTCGCCACCATCGAACACTTGATGTCGGCGCTGGCGGGTTTGGGCATCGACAATATTGTCATTGATCTTACCGGCCCTGAAGTCCCGATTCTTGATGGCTCGGCCGCACCCTTCGTGTTCCTGCTGCAGTCGGCGGGCATCGAGGAACTGAACGCGCCCAAGCAGTTCATTCGCATCCTCCAACCCATTGAGGTCAAGGATGGCGACAAGTGGGCGCGTTTCTCGCCCTATGACGGGTTCCGCATCGACTTCACCATTGATTTCGATCACCCTGTCTTCGAGCAGTCGAGTCAGGTGGTGAGCGTGGACTTCGACAAGACCTCATACATACGCGAAGTCGCGCGTGCACGCACCTTTGGTTTCATGCATGAAGTCGAGATGCTGCGCAACAACAACCTCGCGCTGGGCGGCTCGCTCGACAACGCCATCGTCATGGATGAGTTCCGCGTGTTGAATGCAGACGGCCTTCGCTACGAGGACGAGTTCGTCAAGCACAAGGTGCTGGACGCCATCGGCGATTTCTACATGGCAGGCAAGCCTATCATTGGTCGTCTCGAAGCCCACAAGTCAGGGCACGCATTGAACAACCAGTTGCTGCGCACATTGATGGAAAATCAGCCGGCGTGGGAGTTGGTCACCTTTGAAAACGATAAGGATGTGCCGGAGGCAGTGGCGCATTTCTACCCGCAAGCCGCGTGATCGTGACCAAAATCAAAACTGATTTTGCCGGCTTTTCCTTCGCGCCTTTTTTGATTGTGGACAGAATTACATCATGATCGTATTGCGTCTGATCCTGGTTCTGAGTCTTGCCGGCCTTTCCGGGCTGGTGCTGGCCTGGCTGCTTACCAAGGACAGGAAGTACCTGCGCATAGCAGGCCGCATTGTGCGCTTCCTGATCGTTCTTGGCGTGGTGGTAGCGCTGGTGTTCATCGCCGAACGGCTGATCCTGATATAACCGGCCTGTTTTGGCGGCGCGCCCTCTGGGGTTTCCGTCCATAAACACAAGCAATTCATTGTTGGTCCCCGATGGCTATAGTGGTAACTGGTAGCCTGACCCAGGGGGTCCTCATGATGCATTTACGCAAATTCTGGCTGATTTTAGGGCTGTTGCTGCTTGCTCTGTCCGGTGTTGCGCACGCGGCAGATGATGACGACGGTTTTAGGGCCCCCACGCCGCCGCGATTGAGCTTCATCGACGGCGAGGTTTCCTACTCGCGTCAGGGGTTGGATGAATGGGTCCGTGCCCGCCTCAACTTGCCGCTTGCGGAAGGCGACGCCCTTTATGCGGGGGCAGGTGACAATTTCGAGGTGCAGTTCGGCATCCGCAGCTTTGCGCGTGCCGCTGAAAACACTCAGCTGTCCCTGGTTGGACTGGAAGAGCACTACATCCATTTCAAACAAAGCAACGGCCTGGCTTCCTATGATATTCGCAGCATGGAAGTAGGCGACACCCTGGAAGTGAGCACTCCTTACGCAGCGTTCATCATCGAGCATCCGGGTTATTTCCGGGTAGAAGTCGGCTCAAGGGAAACCCATTTCATTACCTATCATGGTGGACGCGCCAGCCTGACCACGGCGGATGGCCGTTCAATGAGCATCTATCCTTCCGAGGAAATTGTGATCACCCACGGCGATCCTGCCAGGGTGGCTACTTATGCCGCGCCGGATCCCGATGCATGGGACCGCTGGAACGATGCGCGTTCCGACCATCTGGGCGAGTCCGTCAGCGCTCGTTATCTCCCGTCGGATGTTTATGGTGCAGAAGATCTGGATCATCACGGATTCTGGCGGGTGGTGCCGGATTATGGGCCGGTGTGGATTCCCCATGGCGTGCCGCCGGGCTGGGTGCCATACAGCACGGGCTCGTGGGTTTGGGACCCATACTATGAATGGACCTGGATCGACGATGCGCCCTGGGGCTGGGCGCCGTTTCATTACGGCCGTTGGGTCTACATTGGCAGCTACTGGGCATGGGCACCGGGGCCAGTGGTCAGGCGTTCAGTCTATTGCCCGGCGCTGGTGGCATTTCTGGCTCACGACCATGACGTGTCGGTGCACATTGGCATCGGCCTGCCTGGCTTGTGGTGGGTGGCCTTGAGTTGGGGCGAGCCAATTCTGCCGTGGTGGGGGCATCACAAGCACCGCTGGCATCCGCGCTGGGATGGCTGGGGCGGTCCGCGTATCGTCAACAATGTCGTGGTCAAGGAGATCAACATCATCAATGTGGGCGATATTCATTTTCGCAACGCAAGTGTCCCGCGTTCAATTTTGACGACATCAGCAGACAGGTTTGGACGTGAACGTTTCCATGCCACAGTGGAAGCGCGTTACCGACATGATGATTTTGTGCCGATGCGTGACGAATTCCCGGTCAAGCCTTCGCGCGAAAGCCTGCTCGGCGGTGCTCCAAAGGGTGAACGGCCATCGCGGGCTATATCGACTCAGCCTGTTGTTTCCACGCGGCCGCCGCGAGAGAGAACCCTCCCCCGGAAAGTGGACACAGGTGGTGTCCAACCACAGGAAAAAACTGCGCCACGACTAGGCGTGCCGCAGCTTGGCAGCCAGGGCAAGCCAGAGTTCCGCTATGTGAAACCTCCACCGCGCCGGGAAGAAGGCAAGCCAGATTTGCCGCGCCCGCCCTTTGGTGAAGAAGTCGGGCCGGAACGCAGACCGCCGCCAGCGCCCCCTCGCTTTGAAGAGATGGCAAAAACCAGGAAGCCGGCTTCTTCGGGCATTACCCCTCCGCAGGCGGCGCCTTCCGGTGGCGTGAGAGTGCCGTCAGTGGATGCCAAGCCACGGTCCAGGAGCCTGCCTTCCCCGGGCGTTTCTCCTCCGATGGCGGCGCCCCGTAGTGAAACGAAGGTACAACCCATCGGGCCTGCGCCAAAGCAGCAATCCTTGCCCGGCAAGCCAGCCAATGAAACCTTTGGCGGCAGGGGA
>JAHENE010000277.1 GCA_024643305.1 Thiobacillaceae bacterium
GGTGTATTCGTCCGGGATGCTCAGCGGGGCAAATGTTCCCCCACCGGTTCCAAGCAGAACACCCACACTTGTCGGAATTGCCCCGCTTCCCGCACCTACGGTTACTAGGTCCTGTATGCCATCGCCGTTCAGGTCTGCTATCGCAGCCGAGTTAATGCCAATCGGGATGTATATATGTTCGGGTACTGCAAAGTTACCCGAGCCTGTTCCAAGCAAAATGACAACCGTACTTGTCGAAGAACTGGCCAGAACGAGATCGAGCTTCCCATCGCCGTTCACGTCACCCGCATCCATCGAGTCGGGGGTTGTTGTGCCAGCCCAGACTGTTCGAAGAGGCAGAAACTGGCCTGAGCCAGTGCCAAGCAATAGCGAAAGATTGCCGGTGCCAGGATTGGCCACGGCCAGATCGAGCAATTTGTCACCGTTGAAGTCGCCCGCGACAGAAAAACCTGTGTTGTTTCCGGCTGGAAATTCAATAGGAGAAGTAAAAGTCAGCGCCTGGGCAAAACCTGAAGAGAAGGAGAACAGAAGACTGAGCCCCGCAGCAAAGACAGCGAGGCGCCGGCTTAATGCTGCCAATCGGAAAACAGAAGACAGTTCATGCTTGTTGTCGAATGGCTTCGCAAGCAAAAGCATGTACTTCGCCAATGCGGAAGGGATATGGGCTGATATCCAATCAGCCCCACACGCGGGGATCAGTCCCCTTTGCAGTTTCCCAGTCATGACCAATCCCCTCTTCCAAGTGCGCCCGGTTTGGCGCTAATAAGAATGTTGTTAAGGGAAGTGTGGTCTGTGTGAAAGGGAACGTAAATTCAACCTACGGACTAATACCAAAGTCGTAGCGTTGTTTAACGTGACTACGGCACCAGAAAACGTGCTTCGAGTTCCTGCAGGTTGAGTTCCTGCAAAATTTGCTGTAGGCGCTCGCGCGCATTTCTGCGCGGGTTGCCGGTATGGGTGGCGATGATGAGTTCGTTTTTCATCGAGTGTTCCCAGCCAACCAGTTCGGTGACGGTGAGCTGATAGCCGTGCGATTCCAGTTGCAAGCAGCGCAGCACGTTGGTGAGCTGGCTGCCGAATTCGCGGGTGTGGATGGGGTGGCGCCAGATTTCGGACAGCGGCGTTTTGCCGAAGGATTCGTTCTTGTGCTTGCGCAGCATGGCGGCGACCTCGGCCTGGCAGCAGGGCACCAGCACGATGTGGCGGGCCTGCTTGGCGAGCGCGAACTGGATGGCGTCGTCGGTTGCCGTGTTGCAGGCATGCAGGGCGGTAACGATGTCGATGGTGGCGGGCAGCTGTTTGGACTGGACGGATTCCGCCACGGTGGCATTGAGGAAGGACATGCGCTCGAAGCCCAGCCGCGTTGCCAGTTCGCGTGACTTGGCCACCAGTTCGTCGCGCGTTTCGATGCCGTAGATGTGGGCGCCGGGACGGTCTTTGAGATACAGGTCATACAGAATGAAGCCCAGGTACGACTTGCCGGCGCCGTGGTCGGCCAGCGTCAGCGTGTCTTGCCGGCCCAGCACCTCGTCCAGCAGCGGCTCGATGAACTGGCACAGATGAAATACCTGCTTGAGCTTGCGGCGGCTGTCCTGGTTGAGCTTGCCGTCGCGCGTGAGGATGTGCAGTTCCTTTAACAGCTCGATCGACTGGCCGGGGCGCAGCACATCGGCCAGCGGGTCTTTGTATGCCACTTTCGCTGCGCGCGAAGCGGGGGGTGCGGATCGCTTCATGCAGCCTTGGCCTTATTCACGTGCATAGCCTGACTCTTTCTGGCCTTTAAGGGCCAGCACAAAAACCGTGTCCAGTTCGGGGATGTAGCGATACAGGGCCACATAGCCGCGTGTGCTGCGGCCAATGACGAGTTCCCGTTTGCCGTTTGGCGCCGGGCGTCCAATGAGGGGGTTGTGTTCCAGCACGGAGATGGCCTCGATGATGTCCTGAATGCGGGCGGCCGTGTCTTCAACCTCGAATTCGGCCAGGTGGGCAAGGATGCGCTCCAGGTCATCGCCGACCTCTGGCGCAAGCTCGATGCGCGACATGCTCAGCGGCCGAGTTTTCTGGCTTTGGGGCGGGCAGGCTTCTTTCCGGCTGCACGCGCTTCAAGGTAAGCGCGCATGGTGTCCCAGGGAATGGTTTTGCCCGTTGCCACGATGTCGGCATAACGGCGGTCGGCCTCTTCATGAAAATCCGCGCGGCGTTCTTCCAGTTCGGTTTTTTCTGCGATGGCTTGCAGGATGAAGTTGTGCGCAGTCGAACCGGTACGTTCCGCTGCGGCGGCAATGCGGGCTTTCAATTCTTCCGGCAGGCGTATGGTGGTGGTGGACATGGCAGGCTCCTGTTTGTACCGGGCCAAGTGTAGCACATCAGTGCTACACACACCGATGTCAATGAATCACTTGCCCAGTTCTTCCACCCACGCCAGCCCCCAGCCCACGCCAAAGCCGGTAAGGTCGGTCATCACTGCGCCCAGGCCGCCCTTGCAGGTGCTGGCCGAGAGGTCCATGTGCACCCAGGGAGTGTCGTCGATGAAGCGCGAGAGGAAGCGCGTGGCGAGGATGTGATCGCCTGCGCCTTCCAGCGTGCACTGCAACACATCGGCCACCTTGGAATCGAGCTGCGGGTCGTAGTCGGCATCCATGGGAAAACGGCAGACGCGCTCGCCGCTTTGTTTGGCAGCGGCCAGCGCGGCTTCGGCCACGTTTTCGCGGTTGGAGAAAATGCCGCTGTAGCGGTCGCCCAGCGCGTAGTGCATGGAGCCGGTGAGCGTGGCGAAGTCGGCGATGACATCGGGCTTGGCGCGTGCGGCCAGGGTCAATGTGTCAGCCAGCACCATGCGGCCTTCGGCATCGGTGTGCACGACTTCGATGGTGGTGCCGTTCAATGCTTTCACAATTTCATTCTGGCGATAGGCCTGCGGGCTGATGTGGTTTTCTGCCAGCGCCAGCCAGCCGTCGATCTGCACCGGCAGTTTGA
>JAHENE010000278.1 GCA_024643305.1 Thiobacillaceae bacterium
CGATGCCTAGGTTGCCGGGTTGCCATTCCAGCCAAGTTGAAATGTCAGGTCGGGTTCAAGTGTTATCCGGCAGCCGAAACGCATGCACTCTTCGTCCATTTTTTTCGCAAGCCAGGCGGCTTCTTCCGCTGAAGATGTATTGAGTCGCAAGCGCCGCCGCGTAACCGGACGCATGGAAAATTCCAGCAAGATGCCAGTGCTGTCCAATGTCACGAAATACAGCAGGCCGAGTTCACCACGGTAGGTTTCGTGACCAGAAATCCCCTCGTAGTCATTGATGAGGTCGCCGCAGCCATACAGGATGGGCTTGCCCCTGTACACTTCGATGGCGCGCGGATGGTGGCTGGAGTGCCCATGCACCAGATCGACAGCGGCCTCATCGATAAGGGCGCGGGCAAATCTGCGTTGGTTCGTGGGAATGGCATAGCCCCAGTTGCTGCCCCAGTGAAGAGAAACCACCGCCAGGTCGCCGGGACGTTTTGTCGCGTGCACGGTATCGGCAACGCGCTGCATGCTGGCGGAAGATAAATCATCCAGGAAGCTGACACCCGCGCGCGTGGGCGTTGCCGCCCATTCAGCAGGAACGCCACTACTGTCAAAACCCCAGGCGAACACCAGCACCCGTTGCGCGCCAAGTTCGATTATGGCCGGGCGCACTGCCCCCGCTGCGTCGTTGCCCGCGCCGCTTACCTGAATTTTTGCCTGGCCAAGTGCGCGCAAGGTGTCGGAAAACCCCTCGTAGCCCCAGTCCAGCACGTGGTTGTTGGCCAGCACGCAGCAATCCGGTTTGATTGCGGCAAGGCAGGGCAAGTTGGCGGGGTGCATGCGGTAATGAATGCCCTTGCCCGGCCATGGCTCGCCGCGGTTGCTGAGCGCTGTTTCCAGATTGATGATTCGTACATCAGGCCCATGGCGCTCAAGCTCCGTCAGCGCGTCGCCCCAAGGGTAGGCATAGTCCACCGGTAGCTGAAGCCGGCCGAAGCGCCGTTCAGACAAAGACACGTAGTCGCGCGCGGATTTTAGATAACTCTCATAAATTCGAGGGTCTGCCGGGTGCGGCAGAATCTGGTCGATGCCGCGCCCGGTCATCACGTCTCCGGCAAGAAATAGCGTGATCGGATGCATGCTCTTATCCTGTGCCATTGTTGCTGATGAAGCGGGTGGAAACAGAACCGCCCCGACCGTCAAAATAAAATCCCGTCGCCGCATTGCAAACGCCTGTGCAAATTTCAGGATAGGCGATGAACTTGCGCATTGGCCGCTGCGCTACAATTCCCCCTATTCGATATGGAGACCGACATGCCACTGTCCGCCACCCGACGCTATTTCCTGTTATTGCTATTGGCACTGGCCATGGCGGCCACTCGCGTGAGCCACTTCGGCACCAGCGTGGTGTTGCCCGATGCGAGCCTCGCTGTGTTTTTGCTGGGCGGGATGCTGCTGGGCGGCTGGCAATGTTTCGCCCTGCTTTGTGCGGCTGCATTTGGTTCGGATGTGCTCTCCGCGCAAACTGCCACTGAAGCGGGCTGGTGCCTGACGCCTGCCTACTTGGGCTTGATCCCCACATATGCTGTCCTGTGGCTGGCCGGCCGCTGGCTGGGCCGCCAGGACGCTCCCTCATTCCTGCGTGATGCAGGAGCTGGCGTAGCAGCGATTGCATTAGCCTTCATCATCTCCAATGCGACATGGTTCGCTTTCTCCGGCACGATGGCGGGCATGGGTGTCATTGATTTCACCTCTGCGGTGCTGAAATATTTCCCGCCCTACCTCGGCAGTGCCATGCTTTACCTTGTTCCGGCGTGGCTGGTCTGGAAACTGACTCGCGCCGCTTCGCTGCGCAAGGCAGAAAACGCCTGAGCCCACCCGGCTACATCGGGCGTTTCGCCCCCTCTCCCACCGGCCCCCTGCATTTCGGTTCCCTGGTCGCCGCGGTTGGCAGTTACCTCGATGCCCGCACCCATGGCGGCAAGTGGCTGCTGCGTATGGAAGATCTGGACGAGCCGCGTTGCAGCCAACCCCATGCTGATGAAATCCTGCGCCTGCTGGAAGCCTATGGTTTCGAGTGGGATGGCGAGGTTCTCTACCAGAGCAAGCGCAAGGAACATTACCAGGCTGCGCTGGATCAGCTTGTTGAAAATGGACATGCCTATCCTTGCGCCTGCACGCGCAAGGAAATTGCAGATTCGTCGATAAGCGGCGTCGAAGGCCCGGTTTATCCCGGCACCTGCCGCGATGGCCTGCATGGCCGTGCTGCGCGCGCGTGGCGGGTGCGGGTGAATGATGTGCCGATCTGTTTCGAAGACCGGCAGCAAGGAAGGCACTGCCAGAACCTGCAGGACGACATTGGCGATTTTGTCATCAAGCGCGCCGACAATTATTTTGCCTACCAGCTTGCCGTGGTGGTGGATGATGCCGAACAAGGCATTACCGACGTCGTGCGCGGCGCAGACCTGTTGACTTCAACGCCGCGGCAAATCCATTTGCAAAAACTGCTGGGCTGCAAAACGCCTGAATATCTGCACCTGCCGGTGGTGCTGAACGAAGCCGGACAAAAACTCAGCAAGCAGACTATGGCTGCGCCGCTGGAAACAGGCGATGCAGGTAGCGCACTGATCGCCGCGCTGGGCTTTCTGGGCATGGACCCGCCAATTGATTTATCCAATGCCTCGGGCGCTGAAATTCTGGGCTGGGCACGCATCAAATAAACAGTTCTCTCCTCACGGTTTCTTCCGTGAGTTCTGCATCAATCAAGCAACCCCATTTCCCTGGACGCGTTATGGTTTTCTGCGATCTTGGCGGATGGCGGCATTGCGGGCTGCCTATGCCAGAAGAAAATAAAGCGCCATTGTTACGGCCATGGTTTGCAAAACTTTATATGTAGTAAAGCTTACAACTTTTGGCATAGAGCTTCAGGCATATATGCATGTGTTTTGCGGCTGACTATCTTTCGCTTGTCGAAAGAGCGTCAGC
>JAHENE010000279.1 GCA_024643305.1 Thiobacillaceae bacterium
GATTTCGAAGCCCTGCGCGATGCGCTGACCAAGCTGCAACTGAATGACGCCGCCCTGCAGTTCGAGCCGGAAGTATCACAGGCGCTTGGGTTTGGCTTCCGCTGCGGTTTTCTCGGCCTGCTGCATATGGACATCGTCCAGGAGCGGCTGGAACGCGAATACGACATGAACCTCATCACCACCGCGCCAACGGTGGTGTACGAGGTGCTGATGCGCGACGGCACTATCCTCAATGTGGAAAACCCGTCCAAGCTGCCGGATTTGTCGAAGATCGAGGAAATCCGCGAGCCGATTATCGCGGCGACCATATTCGTGCCCGATGAGTACGTCGGCAATGTCATCACCCTGTGCAACCAGAAGCGCGGCGTGCAGACCAACATGCAATATCACGGCCGTCAGGTCATGCTGGCCTACGACATGCCGATGAACGAAGTCGTCATGGACTTCTTTGATAAACTCAAATCCACCAGCCGCGGCTATGCCTCGCTCGATTATGAATTCAAGGAATTTCGCCCGGCCGACCTCGTCAAACTGGATATCCTGGTCAATGCGGAAAAAGTGGATGCACTGTCACTGATTGTGCATCGTGCCTCCAGTGTCTATCGGGGACGTGAACTGGCGGCAAAAATGCGCGAACTGATTCCGCGCCAGATGTTTGATGTGGCGGTGCAGGCGGCCATTGGCGCCAATATCATCGCGCGCGAAAACGTGAAAGCCCTGCGCAAAAACGTGCTGGCCAAGTGTTACGGCGGCGACATTACTCGCAAGAAAAAACTGCTCGAAAAACAGAAGGAAGGCAAGAAACGCATGAAACAAGTGGGCAACGTGGAAATCCCTCAGGAGGCTTTTCTTGCCATCCTGCAAGTAGGGGAGAAATAAAATGGATGCACTGGCAATCGCATTAATTGTCTTTCTTGTTGCGGGTGTGGCCCTGGTATTCAAGGGTGTTATCGGCTTGCCTTTGCTGCTGCTTGTCGCCACCGCAGTGACAGGCGTCATCTGGCTGCTGGACAAACTCGTTCTTGCCAAAAAACGCGCAAAAGGCGAAGAGCGCAGCACCGGCATAGAGTATTCGGCCGGCCTGTTTCCGGTCATCCTGCTGGTTTTTGTGCTGCGTTCCTTTGTGATCGAGCCATTTCGCATCCCCTCGGGTTCCATGATGCCCACCCTGCTGGCGGGCGATTTCATCCTGGTCAACAAATTTACCTATGGCATACGTTTGCCCGTACTGGACAAGAAAATCATCAATGTAAATGATCCGCAGCGCGGCGAGGTCATGGTGTTTCATTTCCCGGAAGACCCATCGGTCGACTACATCAAGCGCATTGTTGGCACCCCCGGCGACCTCATCGAATACCGGGAAAAGCGTCTCACCATCAACGGCCAGCCCTTGAGTTATCAGGAAAACGGCACTTTCAGCTTCGAAACCGGCGGTCTGAATTACGTTACCGGCATCGTGTATCGGGAAAAACTGGGCGAGCACGAACACGCCAGCATGGTGATTCCAGGTATTAACGGATTTGTCGAACAGCAGGTCAGGACCTTTCCTTTACAGGAAAACTGCACCTACAATGAAGGCGGTTTTTCCTGCCGGGTGCCGGCAGGGCACTACTTCATGATGGGAGACAACCGTGACGGCAGCAATGACAGCCGTTACTGGGGATTTGTCCCGGAAGATAATATTGTCGGCAGAGCCTTCTTTATCTGGATGAACTTTGGTGATGTTAAGCGCATAGGCAGTGTAATTCATTGAGGAGACAGCATGATCAGCAAGCAAAAACAACGCGGCATGACGATGATAAGTTTGTTATTCCTGTCCATCGTCGCTATTTTGGTGGCCCTGGTAGCCATGAAACTGATCCCGTCCTATACGGAGTATCTTGAGATACGTAACATCCTGAAGGACATCGGCAGCGAAGCCGGGAGCAAAAGCATGACTAACGCGGATATTCGCGAAAGATTCGAGAAACGTGCCGAGATTGACAACATCTCGTCGATCAAGTCAGCTGATCTCCAGATTGACCGCAGCCGCGGCAGAACGATCGTTTCCGTTGAGTACACCTTCCAGACCGAACTGGTCGGCAATGTCAGCTTGTTGGTGGATTTCTCTGCCTCCTCTGACAGCAGGGAAAGCAAGATGGCGCAGCAGATTGAATAAGCAGCTTGACCGTTTAAGCACCAGCCTGGGGTACGCCTTCCAGCAGGAAGGCTTGTTGCGACAGGCGGTCACGCATCGCAGCTACGGCGCGCAGCACAACGAGCGCCTTGAATTTCTGGGCGATTCCGTGCTGAATTGCACCATAGCCAAAGCACTGTTCGATACTTTCCCCAATCTCCCCGAAGGCACACTCTCGCGCATGCGTGCCAATCTTGTCAAGCAGGAAACCCTGGCCGAAATCGCAGTGCGCCTGAAACTTGGCGATTACCTGTTGATGGGCGAGGGAGAACTCAAAAGCGGCGGATTCCGTCGCCCCTCCATTCTGGCGGATGCGCTGGAATCCATTTTCGGTGCGGTTTTTCTGGACGCTGGCTTTGAGGCGGCGCAGATTGTGGTGCTGCGCCTGTTTGAGCCAATCATTGCAGACATCGACCCGAATGCTTCAGGCAAGGATGCAAAAACGCAGTTGCAGGAATGGCTGCAGGCAAAACGCCACCCCTTGCCAGACTACCAACTGGCGGCAACCAAGGGCGAAGCGCATGACCAGATATTTGTGGTCGCCTGCCATATTCCGGCGCTTGGCATTACCACGCAGGGACAGGGCAGAAGCCGCCGCGCCGCCGAACAGGAAGCCGCGCTTGCCGTGCTGAAGCAAGTGGGCGAGGTCAAGTGACGTCCCATCATTCCGGCTTTATCGCCATCGTCGGCCGTCCCAATGTGGGCAAGTCCACCCTGCTCAACAAACTGGTTGGACAGAAGGTCAGCATTACCTCGCGCAAGGCGCAAACCACGCGGCACCGGGTGCTG
>JAHENE010000280.1 GCA_024643305.1 Thiobacillaceae bacterium
CCGTATGAAAAGAACATGGTCGGTCCTGTGGAAAGGGCCATCCGCGATTCTGACCTGGGCCTCAACCCAGCCAGTCAGGGTGAGATTATTCGCGTGCCGATGCCGATGTTGACCGAGGAACGCCGCCGCGACCTGATCAAGGTGGTCAAGGCTGAGGGTGAGACTGCCAAAATTGCGGTGCGTAATATCCGTCGCGATGCCAACAATCACCTCAAAGATGCACTCAAGAAGAAAGAGATCGCTGAGGATGAAGAGCGCCGCACCCAGGACGAGATCCAGAAGCTGACCGACCGTTTCGTTGCAGAAATCGACAAGGCTTTGGCTGCCAAAGAAACCGACCTGATGGCGGTCTGATTCCAGACACACTTCATCGGTGATACTGCGTTGGCTTCCTTACTCACTCATGGCCGTACTTGCGGTACTGCCTGCCCCGTTCGTTCGTCGCCGCCTTGTCTGGCCTTCGAAGCGAGCCTGGAACAGGTAACTTGAACAATGGCTAATCTTCCCCCCAGTTCTACCCGCACCATTCCGGACGTTTCCAATATCCCGCGTCATATTGCCGTCATCATGGACGGCAACGGGCGCTGGGCGAAACAGCGCTTCATGCCGCGTGTAGCGGGCCATCAGCGCGGTGTCGAGGCTTTGCGGGAAGTCGTCAAGGCATGCCGTGATCTCGGGGTAGAGTACCTGACGGTGTTTGCATTCAGCAGTGAGAACTGGCGCCGTCCTGCCGAAGAGGTATCCTTCCTGATGACGTTGTTCCTGAAGATGCTGGAACGCGAGGTTGCCAAATTACACCAGAATAATATCCGCCTGAGGATCATCGGCGACCGCAGCCCATTCGACGATAAACTCAAGACATCGATGGATGAAGCGGAAAAATTGACCGCGAACAATACAGCGTTGACGCTGACGATCGCGGCAAATTATGGCGGGCGCTGGGATGCGATGCATGCGATGCGCACCATGCTGAAGGAGCATCCGGAGCTGGCGCAAACTTTTACCGAAGAAGATATGCGACCTTATCTTTCTATGTGCGATGTGCCTGAACCCGACCTGTTCATCCGCACCGGCGGGGAGCAGCGCATCAGCAACTTCATGCTGTGGCAACTGGCGTACACAGAACTTTATTTTACTGAAATATTGTGGCCTGCCTTTGGCCGCAAGGAACTTGAAACGGCGATTGCCTGGTATCAAAAGCGCGAGCGGCGGTTTGGTCGCACCAGTGAACAACTTTTGGGCGAACAGCCGCAAGGAAAAAATCATGCTTAAACAGCGGGTCATCACGGCTGTCATTTTGTTGGTGTTGTTCCTGTTGGCTTTATTTGCGCTCTCCGATTTCGGATGGGTTGCAGTTGTGACCCTGGTGGTGGTGCAGGGCGCATCGGAGTGGTCGCGATTGTCCGGCTACAGCAGTAACAGAGGCAAGATATTCTGGGTGCTGACACTGGCTATGATGCTGGGAATATCCTGGTTCGATGCCACACACTCTGTTGGTCAACAGGCCATGCTGCACTTTCCGGTTTATGTGGTGTCTGCATTCTTGTGGCTGTTTGTAGTGCCGACCTTCCTGATCTCCGGCTGGAAAATGCAGAAACAGCCGGTGATGATGGCGATGGTCGGATGGGCAGTGCTGATTCCGACAGGACTGGCGATGATGGATCTGCGCGCCATCAACCCCTGGATTTTATTACTGGTGATGGGGCTTGTTGCAGCGGCGGATATTTCGGCCTATTTTGCCGGAAAGAAATTCGGCAGGAACAAGCTTGCTCCCAGCATCAGCCCGGGAAAAACATGGGAAGGCGTCGCGGGAGCGATGGTCGGCGTTTCTATCTTTATCATCGTGGTGTGGAGCCTCAACCCGAACCTCAGGCAGCACGACGTGCTGCCTTATTTGCTGTTGGCATCATGGTGGTGGGTGGGACTGGCGGTGATTGGCGATCTTTTCGAGTCAGCCATCAAGCGTCAGGCCGGCGTAAAGGATAGTGGCGCCTTGTTGCCCGGCCATGGGGGCTTGCTGGATCGCATCGATGCGCTGACCTCGACGTTGCCACTCGCCGCCCTGGTGATCCTGCTGCAGAGGCTGTCCTGATATCACATGCAGAATATAACCGTACTAGGTTCTACCGGCAGTATCGGCACCAGCACGCTGGATGTGGTGGCGCGCCATCCAGATAAATTCCGTATTGCCGCACTGACTGCTAACGGTCAGGTCGACCTGATGTTCAACCAGTGCCAACAGTTCAAGCCGCGATATGCAGTGATGGTCAATGAGCAGGCGGCAATACAATTGCGTCGCAAAATGAAAGATGCGGGGATGAACGTTGAAGTGCTAGGCGGGGTTGCGGCACTGGAACAGGTTTCGGTTTTGCCGGAAGTGGATGCGGTGATGGCGGCCATTGTCGGCGCAGCCGGCATGAGACCGACGCTGGCGGCCGCGAAAGCGGGAAAGCGCATCCTGCTGGCAAACAAGGAAACGCTGGTGATGGCTGGCAACGTATTCATGGATGCCATACACGAAAGCGGTTCTGTACTGCTGCCGATAGACAGCGAACACAACGCGATCTTCCAGGCGTTGCCGCGCGGCTATGATGGCGACCTGAAATCGAATGGTGTGAGACGCATATTGCTTACCGCTTCCGGCGGTCCGTTCCGCAACACACCCTTGAACGAATTGCACAACGTTACGCCTGAGCAGGCGTGTGCGCACCCGAACTGGGTGATGGGGCGCAAGATCTCTGTGGACTCGGCAAGTATGATGAACAAGGGCCTTGAGGTCATCGAAGCGCATTGGCTGTTCAATGCAGGAGCAGATGACATTCAGGTGGTGGTGCACCCGCAGAGCGTGATCCATTCGCTGGTGGAATATGTGGACGGGTCGGTGATCGCCCAGCTTGGCAATCCCGACATGCGCACGCCGATTGCCTACGGCCTTGCCTATCCGGAGCGCATCGATTCC
>JAHENE010000046.1 GCA_024643305.1 Thiobacillaceae bacterium
AGTGGCTGAACTGGGTATCTATCCCGCGGTGGATCCGCTTGATTCCACCTCACGCCAGCTCGACCCGCAGGTCGTGGGCGACGAGCACTATAACGTTGCCCGTGCTGTTCAGGGCACGCTGCAGAAGTACAAGGAACTGCGCGACATCATCGCAATTCTGGGCATGGACGAACTGTCGCCCGAAGACAAAATTGCCGTGGCCCGTGCGCGTAAAATCCAGCGCTTCCTGTCCCAGCCCTTCTTCGTTGCGGAAGTGTTTACCGGCGCGCCAGGTAAGTACGTTTCGCTCAAGGACACCATTGCCGGCTTCAAGGCAATTGTGGATGGCGAGTACGACCACCTGCCCGAACAGGCCTTCTACATGGTTGGCCCGATCGAAGAAGCGGTCGAAAAAGCAAAAACCCTACAGTAAAGGTAAGGCCGTATGGCAATGACCATTCACGTCGACATCGTCAGCGCAGAAACCTCGCTTTTCTCAGGCGTTGCGGAATTTCTTTCCGTGCCTGGCGAGATGGGCGAACTCGGGATCTACCCGCGCCACACGCCGCTGCTGACCAAACTCAAGCCCGGCTCGGTGCGCATCAAGCGGCCCGATGTAGCTGAAGAGGAGCTGATCTATGTTTCCGGCGGCGTGCTGGAAGTGCAGCCTTTTGTCGTCACCATCCTGTCAGACACAGCCATCCGTGGCCACGATCTGGATGAAGCTGCGGCGCTGGAAGCCAAGCGTGCAGCGGAAGATGCGATGAAGGACAAATCTGCTGCCATGGATCTGGCCAAGGCCCAGGCCGAACTGGCCCAAGCCGTGGCGCAGATTGCGGCAATTCAAAAGCTGCGCAAGAAGACTTGATGGAGTAACGCATACCAAAAAGGCAGCTTCGGCTGCCTTTTTGTTTTGACGGGCGCTAATTGTTTATACTGCTACACAATTCAAAAGGCTGCGTTAACTACGCAAAAGCATGAGCCAACCCACACTCGATATTGTCATTCTTGCAGCCGGCAAAGGCACGCGCATGAATTCGGATCTGCCCAAGGTTCTGCATCCGCTCGCTGGCAAGCCGCTTGTCTCGCACGTCATTGCTTCAGCGCATGAAATGGGCGCGGACAGGATTTGCGTTGTCTACGGATTTGGCGGTGATGCAGTACCGAAAACTCTGGCCGATGAGAAGCTGACTTTCGTTTTGCAGGCGGAACAATTGGGCACGGGACATGCCGTGCAGCAGGCTTTACCGCATCTGGAAAAAGATGGCGTGACCCTGGTACTGTACGGCGACGTCCCGCTGACGCGAGTGGATACGTTGAAACCTTTGATTGCGGCGGCGCAATCCGGAAATCTTGGCCTGCTTACAGTATTGTTGCAGGACCCCACTGGTTACGGCCGCATTGTGCGCGCGCATGGCCGCGTCGTTCGTATCGTCGAACACAAGGATGCCACCGAAGCTGAGCGCGACATCCGCGAAGTAAATACCGGCATCCTTGCAGCACCAACAGGCAAACTGATTGATTGGTTGGGCAGGCTCAAGAACCACAATGTCCAGGGCGAATATTATCTGACCGACATCATTGCGATGGCAGTGGCGGATGGCATTGAGGTACTGGCTAGCCATCCTGGAGAAGATTGGGAAGTGCTGGGCGTAAACAGTAAGACACAGCTTGCTGGATTGGAGCGTACCTACCAGCACAATGCCGCGCGCGAACTGCTGGACAGCGGGGTTACCTTGATTGATCCGGCTCGCATCGACGTTCGTGGAGAATTGCTGTGCGGTCGCGATGTGAGCATTGATGTTGGTTGCATATTCGAAGGCCGGGTGGAAATCGGCGATAACGTAAACATTGGGCCATATTGCGTGTTGAAGGATGTACGCGTGTCTTCCGGCGTAAAAATTGATGCCTTTTCACATTTGGTGGGGACGGAAATTGGTGATGATTCGCGTATCGGACCTTTCTCGCGCACACGGCCGGGAACCAGGCTGGAACGCGATGTTCATGTTGGAAATTTTGTAGAAGTCAAAAACAGCGTAGTGAAAGCGGGCGCCAAAATGAACCACCTCTCGTATATTGGTGATGCCGATGTGGGTGCGAAGAGCAACATCGGCGCCGGTACCATTACCTGCAATTACGATGGCGCCAACAAACACAAGACCGTGATCGGAGAAAATGCCTTCATCGGTTCCAACACCGCCTTGGTTGCACCGGTGAGTGTTGGGGACAGCGCGACCATCGGAGCGGGATCAGTTGTCGTGAAAGATGCGCCAGCGGGCGAGTTGACCGTGTCACGCGCCAAACAGTTGACGGTTCCCGGCTGGAAGCGACCGGTGAAAAAGAAAAGGGAAGAATAAGCATGTGCGGCATCGTCGGCGCTGTTGCGCAGCGCAATGTGATCCCGATTCTGCTGGAGGGCTTGCACCGGCTGGAATACCGAGGCTACGACTCGGCCGGTCTGGTCACCGTCAACGGCGGGCTCAAACGCGTACGGAGTGTAGGCCGGGTGGCCGCACTGTCCGAAGAAACCAAGTCACAAGGAGTGCATGGGCATCTTGGCATCGCACATACAAGATGGGCAACCCACGGTGCGCCAACCGAAATCAACGCCCATCCCCATGTCAGCCACGATGAAATCGCCGTGGTGCACAATGGCATCATCGAGAACCATGAGTCCTTGCGCGAAAAACTCAAAGGATTGGGCTACCGTTTCGAATCGGAAACCGATACCGAAGTCATCGTGCATCTGGTGCATCTTCATTACCGGCAGAAACGCGATCTTCTGGATGCGGTAAAGGCCACAGTCAGCGAGTTGCGTGGGGCATATGCCATTGGCGTCATCGCCAGGGACGCACCGAATCAGTTGGTATGCGCCCGCAAGGGCAGCCCCCTCATCATTGGTTTGGGGCTTGAGGAAAACTTCATTGCCTCCGATGCTTCGGCCCTGCTTCCCGTAACCCAGCGCATGATTTATCTCGAAGAGGGAGATATCGCCGATTTGGGTTTGTTGAAGGTTAGTGTTTTCAACAGCGCTGGTGAAGAAGTCGAACGCGAGGCGCATGTATCCGAACTGTCAGCCGACATGGCGGAACTAGGCCCCTACCGCCACTACATGCAGAAGGAAATCCACGAACAGCCACGCGCGCTGGCCGACACCTTGCAAAATGCCTTGTTGCCGGGCGGACTCAAGCCGGAGCTGTTTGGAGCGGAAGCAGCAAATATTCTGTCCAAGATCAAAGCCGTCACCATACTTGCCTGCGGCACCAGCTATCACGCCGGAAGAGTGGCCGGTTACTGGCTGGAATCGATCGCGGGCATGCCAACCAATGTCGAGATCGCCAGTGAGTACCGTTACCGCGACACCATTCCCAATCCAGATGCGCTGGTGGTGACGATCTCGCAATCGGGCGAAACCGCCGACACCTTGGCGGCGCTCAACCAGGCCCTGACGTTGGGCCATGTGCATACCTTGTCGATCTGCAACGTGCCGGAGTCATCGCTGGTGCGTGCCAGCAAGTTGAAATTCCTCACACGTGCCGGGCCGGAAATCGGAGTCGCTTCCACCAAGGCATTCACAACCCAGCTTGCCGCGCTCTTTTTGTTAACGCTGGTGTTGGCAAAATTGCACGGAAAATTGAGTCCTGAACAGGAATCCGTACATCTTGCCGCCCTGCGGCAACTGCCAGAACAGGCGCAGGAAGTCCTCAAGCTAGAACCCGAAGTGGAAACCTGGGCGCGCCGTTTCGCCCACAAGCACCATGCTCTGTTCCTCGGCCGTGGCCAACACTACCCGATCGCGATGGAGGGTGCACTCAAGCTCAAGGAAATTTCCTATATTCATGCCGAGGCCTATGCAGCGGGGGAACTCAAGCATGGGCCACTGGCCCTTGTAGACAAGGATATGCCCGTGGTGGCGGTTGCCCCCAACGACCTGCTATTGGACAAGCTCAAGTCCAACCTTCAGGAAGTCCGTGCGCGAGGTGGAGAGCTATATGTGTTCGCGGATTTGGACACGCACATTGCCCCCAACGATTTTGTAAACGTCATACAGCTTGGCAGCCATGCTGGGCCGCTTTCACCCATCCTGCATACCTTGCCTTTGCAACTCCTGTCCTATCATGCTGCCTTGCAAAAGGGGACGGATGTGGACAAGCCTCGCAACCTCGCAAAATCGGTTACGGTAGAGTGAGAAAAGGCGCCCATGGCGCCTTTTTTGTTGGCAGCGTTAAAAAGTTAACGTCTCCGCCGGTCTTCCTTCAATGCAAGCGTGGCGACCTGCACACGATTGCGCAATCCCAGTTTTTCCATGATGTTGCGCAGGTGATTGCGTACGGTGTTTTCCGAAAGTTTGAGGTTGTAGGCGATGATCTTGTTACTCAATCCTTGCTTCACAAAATCAACGATTTCCATTTCCCTTGGAGTGAGGACATCCAGCGCATGGTGGGCCATGTCGCCGCGGGCCATGCTTTGCATGATGTTGAGGGGAAAGCTGCTTTGCCCGGCGCATACATTGCGGACGGCAGAAAGTACGTGGTCGGGTTCGCTGCTTTTGATGACATAGCCATCTACGCCGGCGCTGATGGCCTCGGAAATCTCTTCTTCGGTATCAGCAATGGTAAGCATGATGACCTTCATGCCGCTGTCGCGAATTTCGGAAACCATGTCCAATGCATCCATGTCAGGCAGCGAGCGATCCAGTAATACTACATCGGCGCGGTTGCCCTCCTCGATCCAGCTTTTGAGCGAAGCGCCATCTGCAAACTGTGCGGCGAGTTTCATGTCGCCAGTCTGTTCGATGGAGTTGGCCACCCCCATTCTCAACAATGGGTGATCATCCACCACCACGACGCTCATAGGACCTGCCATAAAGCCTCCGAAATCAGTAATTGTTTGGTTCAACTATAGGGCATCTGCCCGGGTATTGAACAGAAACCCAAGTACGTGAGTTCCTGTTCAATACCTTCCGGCATTTTATTGCCACCAGTCCGAAACGATGTGCGGTAGCCACGGATTTGACAACAATTTTACATATGCCGAACAAAACAAGTATGAACGTTTCCGGCCGGCATCGGCAAAAAATCAGGTCGGCAATCCGCGCGGTTTTCTGGGGGCCTTTTCAAACAAGCGGTCATACAAGGCGCGCGGCATGCAGCGCATGATGTTCGTCACGATCGTCATTTGCCAGGGAATGGTGCTTTCCGGCCGGCGCTTTTCAATCAAGTGCGCAATTTTTGCGGCGGCAGCATCGGCCGTCATCCTGAAAGGCATTGGATAGGGGTTGACGTGCGTCATGGGTGTTTCGATGTAGCCGGGCGAAACGGTGAGCACATCTATGCCAGAGGGCTTCAACTCAAGCCGGAGTGACTCAAGATAAACCCGCGCGGCAGCCTTGGAGGCGGAATAGGCGCCGCCGCCGGGCAGGCCACGCACGCCGGCCACGCTGGCTATTCCACACAGGATGCCTTTGCCGTTCGACTTCATGGGGACAATGAATGGGTGGAAGGTATGTACAAGGCCCATGACGTTTGCATCCATCACTGCCTGAAAAATCGTCAGGTCGTCAGCTTCTTCCGTCAGAGTGCCGACCGAGATGCCGGCGCAGCCAATGACAATGTCGGGTACGCCAATAGCTTTGACAAACTGATCGGCAGCGGCCTGCATGGCATGGGGGTCGCGCACGTCGGCGATGAAATACTGGGCATTGAAGTCGGTGGCAACTTGTTGCAGCGCTTCCTCGCGTCGTCCACATAAACCCAGAATGGCGCCTTGCTGTCCATAATGACGGGCGAGGGCGGCGCCTAATCCGCTGGAGGCGCCGGTGATGAAAACCTTAAGTTGTTTATTTGCGTGCGGCAACAGGTTTTTTTGAAGCAGATTTGCCGCCGCGTTCGTTGCGCGCGCGCTGAATGAGCTCGTCCAGTACTTCGAAAAGACGCTCCTCGGTAAAGGTCATGGAAACGGCGGTGAGGTATTTCCCATCCACCAGCATTGCGGGCACACCGGTAATTCCGGCACCACGCGCCGCCTGTGCGCCTTTCATGGCGCGAGTCTGGGCGGAGAAAGAGTTGTAGGCGGATTTGAATTTGGCAGCATCAAGCCCTTGTTTCTTTACCCAGGCCATCAACTGGGCCTCATCATCCAGATCAAGCTTTTCCTTGTGGTATGCAGAAAAAACCTCGCCGTGCAGTTTCTCACGCACGCCCATATCCTCAAGGGCGTAGTAGAACTTGGCGGCAGGAAGCCAGTTCGGGTTGAACACAGCGGGCACGGGACGCAGCACAACATCAGCCGGAAGCTTCTTTGCCCAAGCCTCCATCGCGGGTTCAAGCTGGTTGCAATGCGGGCAGCGGTACCAGAAAAACTCAACCACTTCGATTTTCTTGCCAGTTTCAACAGCCATGGGCTTGCTGATGCGCTTGTAGTCTGTCCCCTCTTCAGCCGGCTCGGGGGCGGCCAGTGCGGCTGTCAGCATAAACATGCCAGCCAGAATGGCCAGCGCTTTGCGCAGTTGGTGCGTGCAGTTCATGGTTTCTCCTGTGGTTGTATCTTGACCAAAATTGTTTCCATGCCGTTTTGAGTGAGACGCGCGCGGGCGGCATCTAGTTCATTCATCTTTTTGTAAGGCCCGATCCTGACCTTGTGCAGCATTTTTTCGTTTTCAAGGGCGGAGAGGACTTTTGCTTCAAAACCGAGCAATGCCAAGCGGGCCTTTGCCTGCTCTGCCTCGGCAGCATTTCCGTATGCGCCGGCCTGTAGAAAATATATCGGACCGACAGGTTCAGCGGGTGCTGGAGGGGGGGCGACGTTCGGGGCAGTGTTTATGGGTTCTGCGGGGGCCTGATAAAACTCGTATTTTGGGGCCTCGATAGGGGTAGTAGGTGCGCTAGAAGAGGAAGAACCGCCTATATCTAGAATACCTTTCTTCTGAATAAAGGGGCTATTCCGCGTAACCAGCAGCGCCACGGCCACGGACAATGCCAACCCCGTGAGGAGGCCAAGCAGAAAACCTACGAGGAAATTATTCTTCTTGCCTGAGCCTGCCATTACATTTTCTCCGGAGCAGCGACACCCAATAATGAAAGGCCGTTTGCCAATACTTGTTTTGTTGCAGCCACCAGGGACAGGCGGGCAAGTTTCATGTCCTTGTCGTCAACGAGGAATTTTTCCGCGTTGTAATAGGCATGCAAATCGCCAGCCAGGTCCTTCAGGTAATAGGCAATTAAATGGGGGGATAGTTCGCGCGCCGCCGCAACGACCATTTCCGGGTACTCCAGCAGCCGCTTCATCAGCGTAAGCTCGTAAGCGGAAGTCAGGCGCTCGAGCTTGGCCTCTTTGAGGGTGGAAAAATCACCGTTCCACTCGGCCATTACGCTGCACACGCGGGCATGGGCATATTGGATGTAGTACACGGGATTGTCGGTGCTTTGCGACTTGGCCAGATCCAGGTCGAAGTCCAAGTGCTGATCGGACTTGCGCAGAACATAGTAGAAGCGCGCAGCGTCGTTGCCGACCTCGCTGCGCAATTCGCGCAGGGTGACGAAGGAACCGGAGCGCGTGGACATCTGAACCTTTTGTCCGCCGCGGTAGAGCACGGCAAACTGCACCAGTGCTACGGTCAGCTTTTCCGCATCCAGCCCCAGCGCGGTGAGCGCAGCCTTCACGCGCGGAATATAGCCATGGTGGTCGGCGCCCCAGACGTCGACGATACGATCGAAACCACGCTCGAGTTTGTTGGCATGGTAGGCGATGTCAGAAGCGAAATAGGTGTACTCGCCGTTGGCACGCTGCACAACGCGGTCTTTTTCGTCGCCGAAAGCCGTGGCCTTGAACCACATGGCGCCATCCTGCTCGTAAAGATGGCCATTGAGTTTGAGGACGTCAACTGCGGCAGCGACTTTACCGGTATCAAACAGGCTTTTTTCCGAGAACCACTCGTTGAATTCGACACCGAATTCGATCAGGTCCTCGCGGCAATCGGCAAGCTGCTCGTTGAGAGCAAAGCCGTGAAAATAGTCGTACTCCACGCCCAGAAGCCGCTTTGCGGCAGCAATCAGTCCGTCAAGATGCGCCTCATTTTGCATCTTGGCCTCCTGGTCGCCGCCCGCAACAAGTTCGTCGTCAGGGCGCAGTGGCACGCCGTCGAGAATGCGCCACGGCTCATGCACGTAGCGGTCGCCATGCTCATCAAGGATTGCGCGAGCCATCTCGCGCACATACTCGCCCTGATAGGCGTTGGAGGGAAAGGGCACAAGGATGCCATGATGTTCCAGGTAGCGCAGCCAGGTCGATAGCGCCAGGATATCCATCTGGCGGCCGGCATCGTTCACGTAGTATTCACGCGTGACACCGTAGCCTGCTGCTTCCAGCACGTTGGACAGACTGGCGCCGTAGGCCGCGCCGCGTCCATGCCCTACGTGCAGCGGACCGGTGGGGTTGGCAGACACGAATTCCACCTGCACCTTCCGTCCAAGCCCTGCGTTCGAACGGCCGAAATGGCTGCCTTGCGTGTGGACCGTTTGTACAACTTGTGCCCAGGCCGCAGGCTTTAGAATCAGATTGATGAAACCGGCACCGGCGACTTCGGCTTTTTCCAGCAACTGCGAAGCAGGCAGGTCGGCCACGATGGCCTGCGCCAGTTCGCGGGGATTCTTTTTCAGCGCCTTGGCAAGCCGCATGGCCACATTGCAGGAAAAATCACCATGACCGACGGCCTTGGGGCGCTCCAGTTCGATGGTGTCTTCCTGCCCGGGGGCAATGTTGGCAACCGCCAGTTTCAGCAGGCTAGTTAAATGCTCTTTCGGGGTCATACAAAATTCCGGGCCATGGCCAGGCCCGAGTCGGAATGCGATCAGCGCCAATTATACCGCGACCACCCGGCCCGCCGCGGAACTGGCGGGGTGCCCCGGGGTCGTATTTGAAATGCGCTATCCTTTATAAGGCATGCCCCGCCAGGAGGGCTGCCAACAACTGGAGAGGGAATGAAGTACAGCAAGTCCGGATTGTTTCAAGTCATGTTCACGGCGCTGCTTGCCGCGCTCATCGGCGGCACCTGTACGGATGCGCTCGCCAGGGGAAAAAGGCATGTCGCCAAAAAAGCCCCCAAACCCGAAACCTACGCGGGCCGGCTGGAAGCGGAAATGTTTGCGTCCGACATGGCCAATCGCGGGGTGGACGCCACCTGGGTGCAGCAATCCTTGTCCCAGGCGCAAAAGCTCGAGTCGGTCATCAATGCCGTCAAGCCCGGGCCGGGAGGGCAGCGCAAGAATTGGGAAGCTTATCGCGATCGCTTCGTCGAGCCCGTTCGTACCGAAGCCGGCCGGCAATTCATGCAGGAATACGCCGAGCCCCTCAACCGTGCCAGCTCCTGGTTTGGGATTCCACCAGAGGTGATCGTCGGCATCCTTGGTGTCGAAACCATCTATGGACGCAACACCGGCAGCTACCGTGTGGTGGATTCGCTTGCCACACTGGCCTTTGATTATCCGAAGGAAGGCGGGCGGGATCGCTCAACCTATTTTCGAGAACAGCTGGCCCAGTTTTTCGAGTGGTGTGCAAAGGAACGCTGCCAGCCCCTGAGTGTGACAGGCTCCTATGCCGGGGCCATGGGCATGCCGCAGTTCATGCCGGGCAACATCCACCGGTACGGCATGGATTTTGATGGTGACGGCCACATCGACCTGTTCAACCCGGTGGACGCCATCGGTTCCGTCGCGCGTTTTCTTGCCCTGCACGGCTGGGTTCGCCAGCTTGTGCCGACCGTGGGCGTGGATGTGGAAGGCGCTGATCTGGATCCGCTGCTCGAACCCGACATTCTTCCCACTTTTACTTCCGTGCAACTCGTCGTCCACGGCGCAAAGCCGCATGCAACGCTTCTGCCATGGGAGAAATATGCGCTGGTGGAATTGCAAAACGGCGATGACGTCAGCGACTACGTGCTGGGTACGCGAAATTTTTATGTGCTGACCCGCTACAACCGCTCGTCCTATTACGCCATGGCGGTGCTGGAATTGGGCCGACAGGTTGTTGCCGAGGGAGCGGAAGCAAAAGCCTTGAGCAATACCAAATCAGCGATTAAGGCCGCGGGTTATCAGTCTGTCGCGAATTGAAGGAATTCGAAACCATCAGTCCATTATCGACCCCTTATAGTCACTCCGTCCCGTTCTCAGTGATACTGGTTACGGCTGGCAGGTATCTGCCAGTGAGGGCAGGACATGCACCTGCGAGTTACGAATAATCGACCCGAACACGTGATGTTTCCCGCTTTGGTTTCGAATTCGCAGGTGCGCTTGAGTTCGTTAACGAATACTCAGGGCTCGCCGCACAACCGGCTCGCTATATTGGCTTCGCAGAACTCAGGCATGCATGTCCTTATCTGCAATCTAGCACTCGAGGAGGTGATGATGAAGCCTCAATCCAATTCTGCCTGCACGGCCTTTGTTGGAATCGACTGGGCCGACAAGAAACATGATTTCTGTATGCAGGCCGCAGGATCAGACCAACGGGTATTCGGTACCCTGGACCATTCTCCGGAAGCGATTATGCAATGGGCGTTTTCATTGCATGATCGATTTGGTGGGCCGATTGCCATCTGTGTTGAGCTGGCGAAGGGCCCCTTGGTCTATGCACTGCAGCGATGTGACTTCATTGTGCTCTTCCCGGTCCATCCTTCAACCTTGGCCAAATACCGGGAAGCCTTCGTTCCCAGTCATGCCAAGGACGATCCGACTGATGCCGAAATGGCGTTGGATATCCTGCTTCGTCACCCGGACAAGCTACAGCCCCTCAAACTGCAAAGCGTGGCCATGCGCACCTTGGCCGCGCTCG
>JAHENE010000281.1 GCA_024643305.1 Thiobacillaceae bacterium
GCCCGGCAATACCGAACGCCACAAACACCAGCGCGGCAAGCGTCAGGCCGATGGCGAGGATGCGGCCTTCGGTGCTGGCGAAAAGGGTTTCAAAAGTTCTGCCACTTGACCGCGCCATAGCTACCTTTTGAATAGTTGATCATAGCCTTCGACCGAAAATCCGCGAACGGTTTCCCCGCGATATTGCAGCAAGGGCACACCCTCGCCGCCCCCGGCCTGGGCATAGGCAGCCAGGCCCGACTCGGTTTCGATGTCGACCTCGCGGTAGCTGATGCCCTTGCTAGCCATGTAAGCCTTGGCCTTTTTGCAGTAGCCGCACCAGGAAGTTGTATAAATGACCGCCTGGTCTGATGCAATGGCGGCCTGCTTGCTGGCTTTTTGCCTGCGCACCTGTTCGAGCTTGGCTGCAGACAGACTGCTGCTGGGCAGGTTGTTGAACTGCATGGTTTTTACCACCCGCCCGCCGGTGGGAGGGTGATCGCTGTAGACGACTTTGCCGTCGGGGCCAATGGATTTATACAAGCTCTGCGCCAACACGGCTGTTGAAAGCAACGCCCCAAGAACGAGAATCACGGCAATCGATGTGTTGTTTTTCATTGTTCTTCCCTGATTACGCTTTGGCAATTTTTGGCGCCCGGTTCAAGTATGCCGGGTTCGACTTCTTTTGATTTAGGCATTAAGTCACACAAACCAGACTCCAGGAATACGACTTTTGGACTATCTAAACATCCTGTTTGTCTGCCAGCCCCATCTTTTCCTTGGCAATTTCCTGCATGCGGAATTTCTGCAGCTTGCCGGTGACTGTTGTGGGGAATTCCTCCACGAACCAGATGTACTTGGGAATCTTGAAGTGGGCGATCTCGTCCTTGCAAAAGGCCTTGATCTCGTCTTCCGTCGCGGTCTGCCCGGCGTGCAACTGCAGCCACGCCATGACTTCTTCGCCAAAGAACTCGTCGGGCACGCCGAACACTGCCACCTGCGCCACCTTGGGATGGGTGAAAAGGAATTCCTCGATCTCGGCCGGGTAGATGTTCTCGCCGCCGCGGATGATCATGTCCTTCAATCGCCCGGTGATGCGCACATAGCCGTCCGTATCCATGGTGCCGAGATCACCCGAGCGCAGCCAGCCGTTGGCATCGATGGCCTTGCGGGTGGCGGCTTCGTCGCCGTAGTAGCCGCGCATGACGTGGTGGCCGCGGAAGCAGACTTCGCCCACCGCGCCGCAGGGCACGGTCTGGCCGGTGCCGGTGTCGATGATCTTCACCTCCTGGTGCGGCAGGTTGGTGCCCACGGTTTCAGTGCGGCGCTGGAGCGAATCGTCGCGCGAGGTGAGATGGGTGATGGGCGAGGCTTCGGTTTCGCCGTAGCCGATAAGGATTTCCTTGCAATGCATTTCCTCGATCACCCGCTTCATCAGCGCGGCCGGACAGGGTGCCCCCGCCATGATGCCGGTACGCAATGAAGTCAGGTCGAACTCCTTGAAGCGCAGATGCTCCAGTTCGGCAATGAACATGGTGGGCACGCCGTGGATGGCAGTGCAGCGTTCCTGGTGCACAGCCTTGAGCACCGACTCCGCATCGAAATGTTCGCAGGCGATGACTTCACAGGCGCCTGTCGACAGGCATACCAGGTTGGCCACCACCATGCCGAAGCAGTGGTAAAACGGCACTGGCACCACGAGGCGGTCGGCCTCGGTGAAGTGCATGGCGCGCGCCGAGAAGTAGGCATTGTTGAGAATGTTGTGATGGGTGAGCACCACCGCCTTGGGAAATCCCGTGGTGCCCGAGGTGTACTGGATGTTGATGGGATCGTCGCGGTCGAGCGAGGCGGTGGCCTCGTTCAATTTTTCAAGAGAAATATCCTTGCCGGCAGCCAGCATTTCCTGCCACAGGGTGAAGCCTGCATGCGGTCGTGAAGTATTTTCGGGCTGGGCCGGATCGTAAATCACCACGCGCTTGAGAAATGGCAGCACTTCACTCTTAACTTCGGTGTTACCGCTATCCAGTTCCGGCAGCAGTTCACACATCATCGCCACGTAGTCGCTGCTGTGGAAAGACGGAATGAGGAAAATCCCCTGCACCTCGGAGCGCTTGAGCGAATATTCAAGTTCGTGCGTGCGGTAGGCCGGGTTGATGT
The DNA here is from genome assembly GCA_024643305.1 of Thiobacillaceae bacterium. Taxonomy (GTDB): domain Bacteria; phylum Pseudomonadota; class Gammaproteobacteria; order Burkholderiales; family Thiobacillaceae; genus UBA6918. The sequence goes on from JAHENE010000281.1 coordinate 2,137, forward strand.
TGACCAGCACAGCGCCGATTCGTGCCGTGGCCATCTGCAGCAGCAGCCACTCGATGTTGTTGGTGGACCAGACACCGATGCGGTCGCCCTTGCCATAACCCAGGCCCATTAGGCCTCGGGCAACTCGATCAGTTTCATCTGCCAGCTGCGCATAAGTGAGGCGGCGGTTTTGCGGCAGCGACACCACTGCCTCGCGCTCGCCATGCGCGGCAACCACGCTGGCAAAATGCTCGGGGATGGTTGCACCCAAGAGTGGCGTGTCACCACCACGATGACAATAGCTTTGCGTAAGACCGATCATTTCTGGCTTTCGACTTCCGCCCAATAGGCATCCACCCGCGCCTGGATCTCATTGATCAGCGCATCGTTGCGCTGCGGTTCGAACAGGTGCTTGAAGCGCCCCTGCTTCTTGAGGTATTCCTCCACCGGCACACGCTCTCTCGGCACCTTGGTGTGGGTGACCTTGCCGTTCTCGTATTCCTTGAGCGGCCAGATGCCGGTCTTGACCGCGAGCTTGCCGATTTCCACGGTTTCCATGGGATCGAAATCCCAGCCTGTAGGGCACGGTGACAGCGCAATGATCATGCGTGGGCCTTTCATGTTCTTGGCCTTTTCAATCTTGCGCGCGAGATCCATCGGCTCGGCACCGATAACTGTGGCTACATAAGCCGGACGGTGCGAAGCCCAGATTGAAAACAGGTCTTTCTTGAAGCCGCCAAACCCCTTGGGACCAGTGGCAGTTGATGTCTTGGCGCCGTGCG
>JAHENE010000047.1 GCA_024643305.1 Thiobacillaceae bacterium
GGTAAAATTCACGCATGCTGATTGATCCCTTTGGCCGCCGAATCGAATATGTTCGCCTGTCCGTAACGGACAGGTGCGATTTGCGCTGTTCGTATTGCATGCCAGAGGATTTCAGGGATTTCGAGGAGCCGGCACAGTGGTTGAGTTTTGAAGAAACTGAGCGACTCATCGGCGCCTTTGCACGGCTGGGCGTCAAGCGTGTGCGACTGACAGGGGGCGAGCCACTGTTGCGCCGCAACCTGCCCGATCTTGCAGCAAAGTTGTCTACCCTGCCCGGTATCGAAGATCTCTCGCTTTCCACCAATGCCACACAGCTTGAAAAGCATGCACACGCGCTAAAGGATGCCGGCGTTACCCGCCTCAATGTCAGCCTCGATTCCCTGCAACGCGAGCGGGTGGAACAAATCAACGGACGGGACGTGTTCGACAAGGTGATGGCCGGGTTGAAAGCCGCACGCGACGTTGGTTTTACACGAATCAAACTCAACATGGTCGCCATGGCCGGGGTCAACGATGACGAGATCGACGCCATGGTCGAGTTCGCCATGGCCGGCAGCTACGTCCTGCGCCTAATTGAAACCATGCCCATGGGCGATACCGGAAGAGCCTCATCATTTCTCGACCTGCAGCCAGTCAAGGCTCGGCTGGCAAAGAAGTTTAGCCTGATGGAGACGGCCCCCCTCCCAGGCGGCGGACCAGCTCGCTATCTGGGCACATCAGACGGCCGATTCAATATCGGCTTCATCACGCCGCTTTCCCAGCACTTCTGCGAAACCTGCAACCGCGTACGCGTCTCGGTCGATGGTACGCTCTACCTGTGCCTGGGACAGGACGACAAGGTGGAACTGGGGCCGATGCTGCGAGCCGGCGCGAGCGATACAGAGATCGAACAGGCCATCCTTGAAGCCATTTCCCGCAAACCCGAGCGCCACGAGTTCCGCGAGGCCCCCAGGAAACTGGTGCGCTTCATGTCGATGACGGGCGGCTAATTTACTTCATCGCCTCAATCAGCTTGTCATAGGCCTCGGCAAACAGACGTACGCCTTCAACCTGCAATTCTTCCCCGACCTGCATGGGGCTGATGCCCAGTGTTTCAAGTGCTATCAGGGTGGCTTCCGCTTCCGGGAAGTCATTGTGCAAGGTGTCGCCGATGCGGCCATGGTCGGCCAGCGCAGCCAGGGTCTTGTCGGGCAAGGTGTTGATGGTGTCTGAGCCGATCAAGGGCTCCACATATAACAGGTCGCCATAAGCCGGATTCTTCGTGCCGGTGCTGGCCCAAAGCAGGTATTGCGGCCTGATCTTGTGTGGCCGCAGAGTGGCGAAGTAATCGCCCATGAAAAAATCCCGATATCGCTGGTAGGCCAGTTTGGCCATGGCAACGGCGGTTTTTCCGCGTAAAGCCTGCGCTTCGGGGCTGCTTAATGCTTCCAGTTTCTTGTCCACCAGCGTATCCACGCGTGAAAGAAACAGGCTGGCTACTGCCTTGAGCCGGCCGGGGTCGCCGCCTTTATCCACCCAGGCCCGCGCGCCACGGATATAGGCCTCAAAACAACGCACCGTATGCTGCAGCGAGAACAACAGGGTTACGTTGACGCGCACGCCATCTGCAATCAGGCGTTCGAAAGCACGTATCCCTTCTTCAGTGCCAGGGACTTTGATCAGCAGGTTCTCGCGGCCAACCAATACGAACAGGCGCTTGGCCTCACTAATGGTCACCTCCTCATCGTGGGCAAAACGCGGCGCCACTTCCAGGCTGACGTAGCCGTCATCGCCGCCGCTGTTTACATATACGGGATGTAAGAAATCGCACGCTGCCCGGATATCTTCGCTGACCAGGGCCTCGTATCGTCGTTCTGGGTCGGGCTCCACTGCTCTAAGCAAATCCAGTTGATCGTTGTACTCTGTGCTTTCAGTTACAGCCTTGTGGAATATGCTTGGGTTGGAGGTAATGCCTGTCACCCCCTGCTCGATAAGCTGGGCCAACCTGCCCTCGTGAATGTGGCCGCGGGTCAGGTTGTCCAGCCAGACGCTTTGTCCAAAATGATGTAGATCAGAAAAGACCGGCATGGCATTCACTTGTAATCATGATGACCATATCAGTCTAGTCCAATACGTAATGTCTCCTGATCGCATAGTCGATCGACAGCCTGCCGGCGCCTCGAAACAGCAGTGGCAGGAACAGCACCACATACATCAGCGGCAACTGATAGCCGTTTTCGCAAACGTTGTAACCATTGCCTGCGTGTACGCTGGCCCATGCCACGACGGTCAGAATCACCAGCGACATACTCGCAAAACGGGTGCCCAGCCCCAATATCAACAGAATGGGGCCGATTACTTCAGTCCAAGCGGCCAGTTGCCAGCTGATTTCAGTTGGGATGACATTAAAGGGAAATGGAAACTGGTCCTGGATGTCGACAAACCAATTCACATCCTGGAGTTTTTTAACGCCGGCACCAAAAAACTCGTGGGCCAGCAGAAACCGGATAACCAGGTTGGGCAGCCAGTTGCCGATGCCATCGAGAACAATCAGTCCACGCTGGATGAGGTTTGATATAGCCATGTCTTCTCCTGTTGGTCATTTAAATGACAAATCAAAAACCTCGCGAAGGCAAGCCTCATACATTACCTGCGTAGGGTATGGCGAAACCAGCAAAGGCAGTTTTGAATTGGCGGCGGCAAAAAGTACCTATTGGTCGCCGGGTCATTAATTTGCTTACAGCCAATAAACTATACGCCATGAATGCATTGAAACATCTGGCCTTCGACAACCGCTACGCCACGCTTTCCGAGGCCTTTCACACCAGACTGGCGCCCACGCCTGTGCCGGATCCATATCTGGTGGCCTGGAACCCGAATGCCTTCGAATTGCTGGGGCTTGACCACGACAAGGCCCGGCACCCGGATTTCGTCACCACTTTTGCGGGCAACATGACGCCGGCAGGAGCCGATCCCTTGGCGGCAATCTATGCCGGCCACCAGTTTGGTCATTATGTCCCGCAGTTGGGTGATGGCCGCGCCATTCTGTTGGGCGAGGTCGTGCCCCCGGATGGGAACCGCTGGGAAGTGCAATTGAAAGGCGCCGGCCGTACGCCATACTCGCGCGGCGGCGACGGTCGCGCCGTGCTGCGTTCATCCATCCGCGAATATCTGTGTTCTGAAGCCATGCACGGCCTGGGCATCCCCACCACACGCGCCCTGTGCATAACCGGCACGGACATGCCCGTCATGCGCGAGAGCGTGGAGACCGGTGCGCTGGTGACACGGCTTGCGCCAAGTTTCATTCGCTTTGGCAGCTTTGAGGTGTTTTTCTACCGCGACCAGCACGACGAGATCAAAACCCTGGCTGACTTCACGCTGCGCCACTATTTTCCGGAACTGCTTGAGGAAGCCAAACCCTACCCCGCCCTGCTGCGCGAGGTAACCCAGCGAACGGCAAAGCTTATGGCGCAATGGCAGGCAGTGGGTTTCTGTCATGGCGTGATGAACACTGACAACATGTCCATCCTGGGCCTGACGCTTGATTACGGACCCTATGGCTTCATGGAAGCTTATGACCCCACCTACATCTGCAACCACTCCGACCACGACGGCAGGTATGCCTACGACCAGCAGCCCAACATCGGCGCGTGGAACTGTACCTGCCTGGCCCAGGCAATGCTGCCATTGATGGAACTGGAAGAAGCCAAAGAGGCCCTTGCGATTTATGGCGAAACCTTCGCCACCGAATACATGCGCTTGATGTGTGCCAAGCTCGGACTGCTTTTTGAGGAAGCGTCCGCCCCGCTGGTTACCGGTTTGCTCGACCTGATGGCACAAAATGCTGTCGATTACACGATTTTCTTCCGCTCGCTGGCTCAGTTCGATTCCGGCGCGAACGCCCCCAATACAGAGATTCGTGACCAGTTCCTGAAACGCGAGTCTTTCGATGCATGGGCCAGCGGTTATTCGAAAAGACTGCGCGCCAGCGGCAGCGGTGATCAGGTTCGTGCAATGCAGATGAATGCCGTCAACCCCAAGTTTGTGCTGCGCAATTATCTGGCTGAAGCTGCCATCCGCAAGGCTCGTGACGAGCGCGACTACACCGAGATCGAACTGCTGAGAAGCATTCTTGCCAAACCCTTTGACGAACAATCCGAATTCGAGGACTATGCGAAAGAGCCGCCCGACTGGGCGAAGAAAATCGAAGTTAGCTGTTCATCATAGTGAAAACCGTTTTAACACTGCTTATTTGCCTAAGCCTTGCAGCCTGCGCCGGGAACCCCATCCAGCGCAAGGACGGCACCAGTTCCGTACGTCCCATGAGCGTTGCCGGCATCGCCAAGAGCGATGTGGACGATGTCACTGAAGTTGCCCAGCGCGAAACCATCGCCTCGCTTAAACGCCTTACAGAAAAACTCTACAAGCGTAACCCGGCTGAATTTCAGAAAAATGGGGCGGCGAAAATCGAAGCAGCAGTCACGCAAATATTCGACCCCGTCAATCACTGGCATCTTTCCTCGCGCCGGAATCTGGACTGGCAGGCCAGCATCAACAATGCATTTACCGAGGGGTTTGCCGGTGACCGTATCGAGTCGCTGATGTCTGGCCTGTTGACCATGGTCATGGCCACCTACAACCACAAAACCGAGATGTACATTCTGGACAGCCTTGATCCGCAAAAACTTTACAATGGCGCCCGCAACATCGAAATCGCCGTGTGGCGGCTGTCCAACGCCAAAAAAGCCAATGGCGAACTTCTTCTTCTGTCCAATGGCGTCGATCCCAATGGCGTGTCCAATCTCAGTTTCGAGCGCGAATTCGGCAAGCTCATCGCCGGCCAGGACTTGATCGCCCGCATCATTGAAGACAAGACCAACCGCGCCATACGTTTTAGCGTCGTCAATGCCGCCAGCCTCGTTTTTCTGCCCATTTAACTTTATATAAGGAGCAAACATGTCTGAACTCATCATCGAAGACCTTGAAGTCGGAACCGGGGACGAAGCAATTCCCGGCAAAACCGTCATCGTGCATTACACCGGCTGGCTGACCGACGGCATGAAGTTCGATTCCAGCAAAGACCGCAACGACCCGTTCAATTTTCCGCTGGGCGCAGGACACGTCATTCGGGGCTGGGATCAGGGCGTAGCCGGCATGAAAGTCGGTGGAAAGCGCAAACTCACCATCCCGCCGGAGCTGGGCTATGGCAGCCGCGGTGCCGGTGGGGTCATCCCCCCCAATGCAACGCTGGTGTTTGAAGTGGAATTGCTTGCCGTCAAATAAGGGCGGATGCTCAGCCTCCCCAAGTCCCTGAATGCATGGGGAACGCCCGGGTTCAGGGAAGTGCTCAAGCAGGAAATCGAGCACTTGGATTACGGGCAACTCCCCCTGCAACAAGGGCTGGCAATCAGCAGCCAGGTTGCAGAGAGTGGATTCAGCGCGATGATTCTCAACATCCTGGATGATCCCGGCTTCATTCATGTCAAAGCCGGGATTTTTTATTCCGGCATCATTGCAGGCTGCAGTTGTGCCGACGACCCCACGCCAATGAACGAGCAGAACGAATACTGCGAGGTGTTGCTGTCTATCGACAAGCTGACCGCAGCGACTGCGATCAAACTGCTGGCAGAATAATCACCCCTGTGCAACCTTAAGCATCTCGCGCACGAAATCCGGCAGATCGCCCGGCTCGCGCGAGGTGACCAGTTTGTCGTCAACCACTACCCCGCTGTCTTCATACAGGGCTCCGTTGTCTTTCAGTTCCTGAGCCACGGACTTGTAGCATGTGGCGCGGCGCCCCCCCAGCAGCCGTGCACTGACCAATACCTGTGGCCCGTGACAGATGGCAGCAACCGGCTTGTCGGCCTTGAAAAAATCCTTGGCGATGCGCAACGCATGCTGGTCACGCCGCAGGCTTTCCGGTGCTTTTCCTCCCGGAATGACCAGCAAGCCATAATCAGCTGCATCCACGTCGCGCAGGGTCAGGTCGGCTATCAGAGTGCCGCCATGCTTGCCATGGAACTTGTGGCCCTTTTCCGGCGTGGCGATGTCGACTTGAATTCCGGCCTTCTCAAGCGATTCCTTGGGCACGAACAGTTCGCTGTCCTCAAATAGCTCGTCGGTGATGATCAGTGCTTTCATGCTTGGGTCTCCTTACTGAACTTTCAGGTATGTATAGACCAATGTAGCAGACCAGGTCGCGTCATTTGTTTGGCATTCGGGCATGATTTTTAGCTATAGTGACCGCATGGTGCCCAATGAAAAAACCAACGCGCGCAACGCTTTACGCTGAACACCTCCCCGAAGCCGTGAGGGCACGCCTTCAATTGCAGCGCCCATCCCAGAACGTGGCCGATGCCGTACTGGGTGGCATCGACGGCTGCGTGACCACATTTGCCGTCGTTGCCGGTGCAGTGGGTGCCGGGTTTCCTGCTTCCGTTGCACTTATCCTGGGTTTTGCCAATCTCCTGGCCGACGGGTTCAGCATGGCCGTCAGCAACTACGAATCGATCAAGGCCCTGCACGAGCAGATCGAAGCCACAAAAAGAACAGAAGAAAACCATATCGAGGAAATCCCGGAAGGCGAACGTGAGGAAGTTCGCCAGATATTCGGAAACAAGGGGTTCAGCGGTGAACTGCTTGAGCAAATTGTCGACACGATCGCCCAGGATCGCAGGCTGTGGGTGGAAACCATGCTGACCGAAGAATACGGCTTGCAGAGGAGCGGCCCCAGTCCGTTGAAGTCGGCCCTGGTGACATTTGCATCATTCCTGCTGGTCGGCGCCATTCCCTTGCTGCCTTTTTTGTTTGGGCATATGGATATGCAGTCGCAGTTCTATCTGAGCGCAGTCCTGGCTGGCCTGGTTTTTGCCGGCATCGGCATGGCCAAGGGATTTGTTTTCGGGAAAGCCGTCATCCGTTCCGGTATCGGCACGCTTCTTACTGCTGGAACGGCATCATCACTGGCCTTTGTAACTGGATTTCTACTGAGGGGGATGCTGGGAATTGAAGCTTATTGAAATCATCGCCGCCGAAGGCAATGCTGAAACGATTGCAGCGATCGCCGAGCAGAACGAAGTTCAGGATTACCGGGCTGGCCTCAAGGACGATGCCGGCAGGCAGGTAATGCGCATGTATGTCACGGACGACACGGTACAGGCGGTGCTGGATTCGTTGCAGAACGTATTGAGCGCGCAACCGGATATCCACATCAATGTCATCCCGGTGGAAATTTCACTGCCCCTGCCACCTGAACCAGAGCGCAAGAAGGAAGACGAAGCCGTCGCCGCGCGCGAAGCGCTGTACGACGAAGTGGAAAAAAGCTCGCGGCTCGACTTGAATTACATCGTGCTGGTCGTGCTCTCGACAGTTGTAGCAGCCATCGGCCTCATCGAGAACAACGTCGCAGTTGTCATTGGCGCCATGGTCATCGCGCCACTCCTCGGTCCTAATCTGGCGTTTGGCCTGGGCACTGCGCTGGGTGACTTTGGGTTGATGCGAAGCTCGCTCAAAACGCTTGCAGCAGGCATTAGCCTTTCTCTGGTGCTCTCTTTCGTCATCGGCCTGCTTTGGCCGTTTACCCAATTGAGCAGCGAACTGTTTTCCCGTACGAATGTCGGCCTGGATTCAATCGCCCTGGCGCTCGCGTCCGGTTCGGCAGCCGCACTATCCCTGACCACACGTTTGTCCAGCGTACTGGTCGGTGTGATGGTGGCCGTTGCACTTCTGCCCCCTGCCGTCACGCTTGGCCTAGTGGCTGGCCACGGCCAATTTCAACTGGCAGTTGGCGCTGCCTTGCTGCTCATCGTCAACATTGTGAGCATAAATCTTTCCTGCAAGGTTGTGTTCCTCGTCAAAGGCATTGCGCCGCGCACGTGGTGGGAAAAGGAAAAAGCCAAGCGTGCGGGAAGAAACTACATCGCAGCATGGCTTTTAACGCTGGTGTTTCTAGCCCTGGCGATCTATGTCCGAAACCTGCTGGCAGGTTAGCGAGAGCCATGGCCGAGCTGGCGTTTTGATTCAAGATGCTGAATTGACCCGAGGTGTAAACAGGCTGTTACCCATGCCCCGGCTTTACCTGTCTCCCAGACCGCTCAATCTATGGCGCCCATGTCAGCGGCAACACGCAACGTCCGCAGTCTCGCTCAAGCTGCCTATGTTCACTCGTAGTCAAAATCTTCGCGGTAATCATCGGGATTGATTCCCTCTGCGCGAAGCGGTTCGACCAGGCGATAGCGGGTGACCTTGGCGGATGAGGTGATATAACCCTTGATGACGAGTTCGCGTGTCACCGGGCTCTGCGCTTCCTTGGCCAGTTGTTCGATCACGCGGGTTGTCTTGCGTCGCGCCAGCATGCGGAACAGGGCCGGTACATGGAGCAGCAGGCGCTGTAGCAACTGCTCGGCGTCGGGATACCATTCGCCCTGCTTGGGCAGCTCCGGCACAAAACCCCACTCATCTTCGGTAAGTGCCCGCCACAGCACAATGGCGTGGCCATCGGGATCGCTGACGCAGGCCATCTCTTCAAGTTCCGGTGTCCGCATAGCCTCATAGCGCGAATCGCCGCCGCCGGCCAGCAGTGACTGGTAAGCCTCTTCCACATTACTGACCGAAAGGCGGATAGAGAGCTTCGACTCAACGGCAGGCACCTGGATCAGGCGAATCGCCACACTGCCGGAATCAATATCCAGGTAACCATCGCCACGGCGGGATTCCGCAAAGCCAACAACATCGCGCCAGAAACCGGCGGCGCGTTCCAGATCCGTTACCGGCATAAGAAGATGTGTGATCCCGAAAAACATATGATTACCTGCAAACAATGATTGGTGAGGAATGGTAACAGCGCCAAGATGCCAGTCAAAGGATTTTGGAATCCGGACCTGCCTATGGAATGGAAAGTGTTTTTTCTCCATACCCAGACAAATACAGCGGCGCGCTCCCTGGTAATTAATATACGTACAGGTTGAATGTCCGTTCCTGAAGTGAAGAGTGCTCGCAAACTTCCGAACAGGTCTGGGCCAAGTGCCCTATTGGACGGTTTCAACGCTTCAATTTTTTGAAACCATTAGTCCCCGGTATACACGCACCCCGACTTGTGGGTTTCCTGCACGATGATTTTGCTTAGCCATGGAACCGTGGGCTTGAGTTGCTCCCATATCCAGTGGGCGAGGTTTTCCGAAGTGGGATTTTCCAATCCGGCAATGTCATTCAGATAGCGGTGATCGAGCTTTTCATTGATCGGCGCGAAAGCTGCGTCCAGTTCGACAAAATCCATCACCCAGCCGGTAACGGGATCAAGCGGGCCGTTGACAAATACCTGCACCTGAAATGAATGGCCATGCAATCTGGCGCAGGGATGAGAATGTGGAAGGCTGGGCAGTTTGCGTGCAGCCTCAATGTAGTAGATGTTGAAAATTTCCATTTAATTCTTTCCAAACAATTCATCCAGTGCATCTCGGGCACTGGATGGTGCATTTGTTGTCGTTGCCTCGCCGAACAGCGCGTCGAGATTGGCTTTCGCCCTGTTTGCGGATGAACTGTCGACGGGAACATAGGCCTTGGGGCTAGGTTTGAAATAGCCACAAAAATTGGCCCGGTCTTTCTCCTTGACCTCGTCGGCCACAGGCTCGCGGCATTGCTTGGCCATCTTGGGGTCGTAAAACTCACAAAACCTGCAAACATAAAGTTGCACACGGCAGGCAGGACACTCATCCCGCCGTTCGATGGGCAGGGTCAGTTCAGCCAGTGAGGCGCCACAGCGCCAGCAATTCAGTTCTTCCATGGCGCTATGTTACGCTCATCGCCATGCAGGATTCACATCTTATTGACCTCGATATTGGCGGATGGGCCTGGGAATTTTTGCGCCGCAATCCTCAATACCAAACCGATTACCACGAGTTTGTTTCGGTCTGGCAGTCGCTAGAATCGGATTATGGCGCTCCGCCCAATCGGGATTTTAACCGCTGGACAAATGACCCGCGCGCCACTCGTCCGGCCTGGGATCCCAGCCGCACCACGGGAGCAACTTGTACGACCGACGATGAGGAACGCCAGCTGATCGAATGCTGGATGGGGGCGAAATGGGGCTTTTACCAGTTTCCGCAAAACCCTTCCCTGCCCGCATGGGAGCTGGAATCGCCCATCAACTGGCGTCCTGCGCCTGGGTTTCGGCTTGACCGGCCTGCAAAGTCTCCGGCCGATATCCAACTCAGCTTCGACCTTGCCCTGCCCCTGCCTGCGCAACTGGAGGCGGCCAAGAGCTATCTGATCAGCAAGCAGGCAGCGCTGCGAAGACAGGGAGAAGCTGCGCCGCACACCCTTGAAAATCGGCGCGAGCACTGGGCCGGCCTGCTGGCCATGCTTGACACGGAAACCGGCGGACTCCTTAGCGAAGCTCGCTGGATGACGGTACAGGGCTACCGCGAAATTCTGCGTCTACTTCCCAAAAACATCTGAACTTTCAGGGGCTACAATCCTTCTTATCAGTGTTTGTTAAATTTGATTGGAAAAAACATGGCAATGGATGTGGTGGATTATGAGATTTTCGGTGAGGACATGCAGTATGTGGAAGTGGAGCTCGACCCCAGTGAGGCTGCAATCGGCGAAGCCGGGGCCATGATGTATATGGACCCCGATATCGACATGGACACGATCTTCGGCGATGGCTCTGCCCAGCAAAGCGGGATATTCGGCAAACTGGTGGGAGCCGGAAAGCGTCTGCTGACGGGTGAATCCCTGTTTACCACCGTGTTCCAGAACAAAGGCCACGGCAAGCGCCG
>JAHENE010000282.1 GCA_024643305.1 Thiobacillaceae bacterium
CACGGGTCTTGTCGCCGTACCATTCCTGCCAGGCATCCAGCGAAAAGTTCTCGCCTTCGACGGCGATTACCTGCTTGATCGGCAGCTCGTATTTTTGGGCGAAGCCAAAGTCACGCTCGTCATGCGCTGGCACTGCCATGACCGCGCCTTCGCCATAGCCCATCAGCACGTAGTTGCCTACCCAGACCGGCACTTCTTCGCCGGTAAGCGGATGCACGACCTTGAGGCCGGCATCCATGCCCTTTTTTTCCATGGTGGCGATGTCGGCCTCGGCCACGCCGCCCTGCTTGCACTCATCAATAAACGCAGCGAGTTCGGGATTGTCCTGTGCGGCACGAGTGGCGAGCGGATGCTCGGCCGCCACGGCAACGAAGGTCACGCCCATGATGGTGTCGGCGCGGGTGGTGTAGACCCACAGCAGGTTGTCCGGCTCGCCGGCCAATTTGAATGCAAAGCGCACGCCATAGCTCTTGCCGATCCAGTTGCGCTGCATGGTCTTCACCTGCTCGGGCCAGCCGGGGAGGTTGTCGAGTTCGTTGAGCAGTTCTTCCGCGTACTGGGTGATGCGGAAGAAATACATGGGAATCTCGCGCTTTTCCACCAGCGCGCCGCTACGCCAGCCGCGGCCATCGATGACCTGCTCGTTGGCCAGCACCGTGTCATCCACCGGATCCCAGTTCACCGTGGCGTTCTTGCGGTAGACCAGGCCTTTTTCGAACAGGCGGGTGAACAGCCACTGCTCCCATTTGTAGTACTCGGGCTTGCAGGTGGCGATTTCTCGGTCCCAGTCGATGGCCAAGCCCAGCGCTTTCAACTGTCCGCGCATGTGGTCGATGTTGGCGTAGGTCCACTTGGCTGGCGGCACATTGTTGGCCATGGCTGCGTTTTCCGCAGGCAGGCCGAAAGCGTCCCAACCCATGGGTTGCATGACGTTGAAGCCCTGCATTTTGTGGAATCGGGCCAGCACGTCGCCGATGGTGTAATTGCGTACATGTCCCATGTGCAGTTTGCCCGAGGGGTAGGGGAACATGGACAGGCAATAGTATTTCGGCTTGTTTTCGGACTCTAGGGCGCGGAATGCCTGGGTGGACTGCCAGTGCTGCTGGGCGGCCTGTTCTATTTCCTGGGGCTGATATTTTTCTTGCATGGAGGGCAAAAAGCCAAATGAATCAAAGCAGCGCATTATACCCGGCGGTGACAGCCCCTGCCCTGCCGGGGTATACTCCCCCGGCTAAAAATTCAGTTCTTCAGGAGGACCCATGTCCAAGAAGCATCCCGTTATTTCCGTTACCGGTTCGTCCGGCGCAGGCACCACCTTTGTCAAGCGTGCTTTCGAGAATATTTTCCGGCATTACGATATCAACGCTGCCATCATTGAGGGCGACAGCCTGCATGCTTTGGGCCGCCTTGAATTTCGTGAGCACATGAAAGCCGAGGAAGCCAAGGGCAACAAGCATTTCTCGCATTTCGGCCCCGAAGCCAATGATTTCAACAAGATCGAAGAAACTTTCAAGGTCTACGGCGAAACCGGCGGCGGCACAAAGCGCTACTACATCCATAGCGACGAAGAGGCGACTGAGCACAACAAGCGCCTGAGTACCAGTCTAAAGCCCGGCGAATTCACTCCTTGGGAAGACATCCCTGCTGGCACCGATGTGCTGTTCTACGAGGGCCTGCACGGCCTGGTCAAGACCGACACCATCGACACCTCCCGCTACATCGACCTGGGTATTGGCGTAGTGCCGGTAGTCAACCTGGAGTGGATCCAGAAAATCCATCGTGACTACGCCGAACGCGGCTATTCCGCTGAAGCTACGGTGGATACCATCATGCGCCGCATGCCGGACTACATCAACTACATCACCCCGCAGTTTTCACGCACCCATATCAACTTCCAGCGCGTGCCTACGGTGGACACTTCCAATCCTTTCATCGCGCGCGACATTCCTACGCCGGATGAGAGCTTCGTCATCATCCGCTTTGCCGATGCGCGCGGTGTGGACTTCCAGAACCTGCTCAACATGATTCCCAACAGCTTCATGTCGCGCACCAACACCATTGTTGTGCCGGGCGGCAAGATGGGCTTTGCGATGGAATTGATCCTCACGCCCATGATTGAGCGCATGATCGATCAGAGCCGCAAGGCCTGACCTGGTAGATATTCAAGCGAAAACGGGGCCGAAAGGCCCCGTTTTCATTCCATGGGTTTTTCTCGGTCAGGATGTCACTGAAGACTTGTTGGAGACGGGAGACGGGGGCTCAATGGCAAAACCCTGCGCATAATCCACGCCAATTTCGGCCAGGCGCAGTCTGATTGATTCGGTCTCGACATATTCGGCGATGGTCTTGAGCCCGGCCACATGACCGATTCGGTTGATGGCATCGACAATCGCATGATCCATCGGGTCGTCCAGTATGTCCCGGATGAAGCCTCCGTCGATCTTGAGGTAGTCCGCAGGAATCGTTTTTAGATAGGAGAACGAACTCAGGCCGGCACCGAAATCGTCCAGCGCTATTTTGCAGCCGAGTTGCCTGACCGCTGCAATGAAATCCAACGCGCTGACCAGATTTGAAATGACCGCGGTTTCGGTTATTTCGAAACCAATTATTTCGGGCGGTAGCGCAAAAGCTTTTAATTGTTCGATGACATAGGATGCAAAGTTATCCTCGCTGATGGTGGCGCCGGACAAATTGATGAAATAGCTCCTATGGAGAGATTCGTCGAATTCTTCCCTGTTCTTCGCTAGATGCTCGAAAGCATGGCGCAGTATCCATCGATCAAGTTTGGGCATCAGGTCGTAACGTTCGGCAGCAGGAATAAATGCGCCCGGCAGGATGTGCTCTCCGTCGTCTCCCAGCATGCGAATCAGGAATTCACAATGCCTGT
>JAHENE010000283.1 GCA_024643305.1 Thiobacillaceae bacterium
TCTGCAGGGCACACGACCGACCTGGTTCATGGGCGCGGTTTCGGCATTTTTTGGCAGTACCCAGTTTGCCAACACGCGCACCTTTGGCAGGGCGGTGGCAGGAAGAACCATTTGCGAGGGTTTGCCCATATTCACCTGCATCCGACCCGGTGGCGTCGCACCAAACTACGGCTTTGTGCCGGGCACCAGCTATCGGCTCGCCCCTTCCGACAGCGCGCCACCCCACCTTGGCCCCGGCAACATCGGCTGGATGGACCCTGTTCCTCCCGGGGCACCCGGCCTCATCAACGGCGCCAACGACATGCGCGAAATTCTCTGCCGCGGCGAGACCTACTGCATTTCCATAGGTACTTACACCTCGCTGACACAGCCTGCATTCAACCCCATGATGGATGCGCTCAACACCCGCTTTGGAATTTACACCGGACCGCTCAACGATGCCGCCCACAAACAGTCCTGCCCGGCCGACACCAACATCAAGGAATACCCCTTCGATGGATTGGCCGGAACAGGCGTGCCGGCAGACTGGTTAACAACCGCCCCTCTGGACAAACAGGGGCTCGATGGCTCTGAAACCGTGGTTGGGGGAATCCCCAAAATTGTCCATTGGGCGGCGGTGCGTCCTGGGGCAGGGGCCACGCCGGCTGTATCCGCCGGCTATCCGTCGAGTGGCACGCCCTATAGCCAAACCAGCCCAAGCAATTATCACCAGCCCCCCCCCGCCACAGCAGGCGGAGACCCGGTTGCCACCCAGCCAGGACGACGGTCGCTGACCTTGGGTGTTGCCAGCAATTGCGGCAGCGTATCCGGTTCAGGCTCGCCGGTACAAATTGTCGCCTTTGCCCGCTTTTTCCTCCAGAAACAGGGGGCCGGCTCGGGTTCGAACAAGGGTTTTTACGGCGAATTCATAGAAATGACGAGCTCCACTCCAACGATAGTGCCGGAAATAAAACTCTATCGCTGAGGCCTGCAAATGAACCGGAAAAAAACCACCCTATCACCTGAATCTCAGCAAGGCGCTGCAGCAATAGAGTTCGCTTTCATTCTGCCCGTTCTGCTCTTGATCTTTACCGGCATGATCGAATATGGCCGGGTGATGTGGCACTACGATGTGCTGGCGAAGGCCGCTCGTGACGCCGCCCGCTATCTTTCCTCAGTACCGGCAAGCGCGCTGGGGGGCGAGGCTTCTTCATCCACTTCAACTGCGCGCAGCATCGTTGCCAATGCGGCCACGCAAGCGGGCGTGGTTGTCACAGGTCTTGATCCGCTCGCCTACATCACGATCACCTGCTCTCCTGCGGCCTGCACCAGTCCGGCCAGCGGCAGCGGCAGCACAGTGACAGTGGCAATCAATTATCCCTATGTGATCGGCGGCTGGCTACCGGTGTTCGGCGCAACCCCGGCCGACGCCCCTGCGGTTATCACGGCCGCGCTGGCGCCGTATGCAACCATGCCGTATATGCAATGAGACAGAAAAAACCCTTCTCCTGCAAACATCATGCTTCCCGCCGCCAGCGCGGCGCGGCGGCTGTGGAGTTTGCCTTCATTGCGATAGCTTTATTAACGCTCCTGTTCGGCATCATCGAATTCGGGCGCCTGTTTTTCAACATCAACAGCATCCAGGAAATTACTCGCCGCGCAGCAAGAGAACAGGTCGTGAACTGGGTAAGCGCTTCGGACAGCGTGCGATGCCGGGCCATTCTGCAGCCCGACAGTTGCGCTGCGGGCACATATTTTCCTGGCGCCATCGACATCACAAACAATCAGGTTCAACTGGCCTTCTACAACACCTATGCCGACGCAGTAAGCGGCAGCAATCAGATCACTTACGGCAGCGGCAGCATCAGCGAGTCCAACTTCAACAATTGCCTGCTTGGAAACAGCAATTGCATCCGCTTTGTGCGGGCCGAGTTGCTCAATGGCGACGCCCTGGTGCAATTCAATGTGCTGACAGCCTTCATGCCCAGCAATGTGTTTCCGCTACCCGCTTCCACTGTAATCATGCCCGCAGAAGCTTTGGGCTTGCTATAAAAAAGTAAGGGTACCCGAACATGAGACACCGCAATTTCTGGAGAAGAACAGGATGAAAACGACGGTGATGAGCCGAGACGAGGGAACGCTTCATGCCTTGAGGGAATTGCTGGGGCAGTGGGACAGCATGATGCCCATCGCCACCATTCAGGGGGGGGTGGAGCAGGCGCTGGTACTGATGCAATCCGCGCAACCGCCGGACGTGCTGATGATAGAAACAAAATGCGGCAGCAAGGATGAACTTGCCCATCTGGATGCGCTGGCCGAGCATTTTCCCAACATGACGCTGGTATTGCTGTGCAAAGCGCCGTCCCCGGAAATCATGCAGTACGCCATGCGCATCGGCGTTCGCGAACTGCTCACCCTGCCCGTGAAACAGGACGAATTACATGAGGCAATGCGGCGCGCGCACCGGCGTTCCCAAACCCACATCGGAGCAGCCAAGGCCGGCAGGGTGTTATCCTGGATCGGCTGCAAGGGCGGCAGCGGGCAGACCTTCCTGGCGTCCAACTTCGCCTACGCCCTAGCCCATGCCGATGGCCAGAATAAGGTCATGCTCATCGACCTGAATCTGCAATTTGGTGACGCGGTGTTGTTCCTCGCCGACAACAAGCCGCGTTTCACCGTAGCCGACCTGGCAAAAAACCCGGACCGGCTTGATGCAGCCTTGCTGCATACCAGCTCCGCGCATATAACCTCATCGCTGGATGTTCTGGCTGCGCCGGAAAACCTCGAAGCGGCCGCGGCCGTCAAGCCCGAGCATGTTGAATCCATCATCCGGATGGCGGCTCAGGAATACGACTACGTAGTGCTCGACCTTGGAAGAACCATCGATGCCATCACGCTGCG
>JAHENE010000284.1 GCA_024643305.1 Thiobacillaceae bacterium
ATGCAGCGTGAGGGCGGTTACGTCCTGCACAAAGTCAAGGGTGATACTGGCGGCTGGACATACGCAGGAATCAGCCGAAACAACAACCTCCACTGGCCTGGATGGGCTTACCTTGACCGGGGCGACACACCGCCCACGTCTATGGTGCGGGAGTATTACTATCATGGGTATTGGGTGCCGGCTGGCGGTGAAGGACTGCGATATGACATCGCGGCCAGCATCTTCGACTTCGCGGTCAACACCAGCCCAGCAGGACGCGGACCAAAGATCGCCCACAAGTTGGCCCAGGTGGTGGCCGGGGTCGAGCCCGATGGGGTCATTGGCCCCAAATCCATTGCCGCGCTGAATGCCCTCCGCATCGATGAATTCGCATTGGGCTACACCTTAGCGAAGCTGAAGCGGTATTCAGACATCGTGGCAAACAACCCCAGCCAGTTGAAGTTCTTGCGCGGCTGGGTCAACCGCTGCATTGAGGCACTCGCATGAGCCTGCCCTGGCTGGACATCATCGGCGGGGTCGCCAAAATTGCCGACGACCTGATCACGACGGACGAAGAACGGCAAAAGCTGATCATCCAAGAGCGGATGATCGACGCGCAGTTGATGCAGGGCCAGGTCGAAATCAACAAGATCGAAGCGGCCAGCCCTGATCGCTACGTGGCCGGCTGGCGCCCATTCATCGGGTGGGTTGGCGGCGTGGCGCTGGGCATGGTCTACATCCCGAAGGCCCTGGTCCTCACCGGAGTCTGGACGTACCAGGCAGTCGTGATCGTGTCGCAGTGGTCTGGAACAGCGCCACCGCCGATGCTGCCGGCTTACCCTGACCTGGGGGTCACCGACCTGCTGGGCCTGCTGGGTAGCCTGCTGGGCTTCGGAGTCATGCGCAGCTATGACAAGACCAAGGGCGTGGACACCAAAGCCATTGCCAGCCACGAAGACGAGTCACCGGCCTGAGCCGATCACAAGGAAACCCATGAAAATCACCATCATCATCCTGACCGCCGCTTGCGATGAGTTGCAGGTGTCCAGCATGTACGGCCCGCTGGGCATCGTCAGCAAGATCGACGCAAAAGACGCGGCGCCTATTTTGGCCTCGCGGTGCGTGAAGCCTTGATTTTCGCTGCGATCCTGTTCTGCAGTAGTCTGCGGATTTTTAGGCGGCCTATTGCAGAGTGAGATCATCAAGGGTTGCTGCAAGCCTTTGATTTGCAGCCCTTTTCGCCGTTTTCATGGATGGCTTTGCCAGCATAGGCCAACTGCTTCGATCAACGGCAGTTGGCCTACATTATGTTAGCCGGCCCGGCCACGTTCGGTGCGCTCCACCAGCCGCTTGACGTAACGGTGCAGCAGTTCCCGCGCTTCGGGGTGTATCCACACAGTGACCGGCACCAAGCCGGCCGCGGTGCGGCGCTCGCGCAAAGCGCGCTGCCATTTTGCGGCCGGAGTTGTCATGCGGCGGCCTTCGCCTTGCGGTGCGCGTACCAGCCCTGGTGCGGCCCGATTGAGCACCATTCTCCGTTGTCTGTCAGGTATCGCGCCATCGCGTCCAGCAGCACCTGCATGTCTTCGTTCTCAGCGCCGCCATCCGCGCACAACTTAAACAGCTCCACGGGCGAGCGCGAAACCTTGCCGTTGTCGGACCACATAACGTCGCAGTCGAACCACCAGGCATCCATCGAGCGGCGTTCTTGCGGCTTGCACGCTTGGTGCGCCATGCCGTGAACCAAGACGATCTTGCCGCCAAACGCATGTTGAAGCTCGGTCTTCGGGGTGTACGGGAATTCCATCGTTTCTCCTATTCCAGCACCGTGCTGGCAGGGCCAGTATGTCATGCCTGACACGTCATGTCAACAGGGCAAGCACCGCAAAAGCCGGCTAACCCCTGCATGCAACGGAGCGCCTACGGCGCCCGCTGATGCAGACCGTTAGGCCACAGCTGCATGCGCAGCCTTGCAATCGGCCAGCGCGTACCGCCTGGCGCACGGCTGGGGCGGGTTGTCGTCAGGGTGGCAAGTGCATGGCCGGTCGTCAGCCTTTGGGCGCTCATGGCTGTAAGGGCTGTACTCCCACTCGCGTTCACCAAAGCGGTCGGCGTCGGCCTGGTGCATTTCCAGGCACTCCGGGTGCATCTTGTTCGTGCCAGCATCGCCGCCGTCATAGGTGCGCCAGCGCTTGTACATCTCGCCAACGGCAATAGCCTCGCCGCAGCTCATGCAGCGGTGCGGCTTGCGGGCCTTCAGCGTTTCGCAATCGGTGTGGTACATGCTCAGTCCTTCTCGCTTCGGAAGCAGTGGCCTAACACGCCGGTCAACTCGGACTGGCCCTGGCGGGCCAGCCGGTTACCGGCAACGTTAGGCCCCATGATGCATCCATTGCATACTGGCGCAGCAGTTGCCGCACGCCCCAGGATCGTGCGCTGTGAACTCGTCGCCGCATTCGCACGTCGCGCGGGCGCGGTAGAACTCCAAGCACTCGATGAGCAGGCCCAGCGTGCCGTAGCAATCGGCCATGATGCTGTGTGCGTTCTCCAGCGCGTGCCGGCCACCTACTCCGACCTGGCAGCGATTCATCAGGCGTTCCACCTCGTCGCGCTCTGGCGTGCGGTGGGGCCTAACCCCTCGCTGAACCAGAGCCCCAACGGCGGGCCTGGTTCCGCGTCATCGTTTTGCTTTGTGTTCATGCTTTCTGCTCCTTGGCCGTTGTGGCCGGCTGAACTCGAACGTTAGGCAGCAAGCTCAACCACTGTCTGCTTGCCAGCAGTGACTTCAAAGCTGCCGTGTATCGCCTTGGCGTCAAGCGTCGCACGCTGCACCCAGGCAAGCACCTTCAGCGGGTCATACGAGCGGTTAGCGCTGCCGCTGGCCCCTACGCT
>JAHENE010000048.1 GCA_024643305.1 Thiobacillaceae bacterium
ATCAAACCGTTTACCGTGGCGGCGGCGCTGGAGCACGGCCTGGTGCAGCCTGACACGATGATGTATTTGCCCGACGATTACAGCGTAGGAGGCAAACATATTACCGATGTGCATTACCACCCGCAGTTGACTGTCACCGAGGTCCTGCAAAAGTCGAGCAATATCGGCGCGGTGAAAATGGCCATGCAACTCAAGCCCGAGCAGTTCTGGGATGTTTTGCACCGCGCGGGTTTTGGCGAGAAGCCGGGTTCTGGTTTTCCGGGCGAGGCCAGCGGCAGACTGCGCGAGCCTGCCACCTGGAAACCGGTCGAGCAGGCAACACAGGCCTATGGGCACGGTCTTTCGGTCAGCCTGCTGCAACTGGCGCGAAGCTATATGGCATTTGCCAATGACGGCGTGGTAATGCCGCTCACCTTCCTCAAGCGCGAGCCTCAGGAACTCAATGGCGAGCGTGTGCTGTCAACGAGTGTGGCGCGCATGGTGCGCGCGATGATGGAGACCGTTACCCACGAGGGTGGTACTGCCACCCTGGCGCAAGTACCCGGCTACCGCGTGGCAGGAAAAACGGGCACTGCCTACAAATTGATAGACGGGCACTACAGCACCGACAGTTACATTTCTTCCTTCGTCGGCATGGCGCCGGCATCCGATCCGCGCCTCATTATCGCGGTGATGATTGACGAGCCGCGCGGCGATGCACATTACTGCGGACAGCCGCCGCGCCGGACCTGGGGTGGCATTTGCTGCCTATCCTGGTGCTGTGCATGATGGCCGTGCATTCATCCCCCAGGCGATCGCCAGCGGTTCGCCGGCCATCCTGTGGGAAGAAGATCATTTCTTGTGGGACCCTGCCTGGCAAGTGCCCAATGTCGGCGTGCAGGGGCTCAAGCAATGCATCGGCGAGATCGCGGCTTGCGTCTATGGTGATCCATCGAGCAAGTTGCGCATGATAGGGGTGACTGGCACCAATGGAAAAACCTCGGTCAGCCACTGGGTCGCCCAGGCTTTGTCTGTCCTCGGCACGCCCAGCGTAGTGATCGGGACACTGGGTAATGGGTTCACGGAAAAACTCTCGACTGCCGCAAATACCACGCCCGATGCCGTTGCTTTGCAGGAGGTGCTTGCCCGTTATGAGCAGGAAGGCGCGCGTGCCTGTGCCATGGAAGTCTCTTCGCACGGACTGCATCAGGGCCGTGTCAAAGGCTGTCATTTCAATGTGGCGGTGCTGACCAACCTGTCGCGAGACCACCTGGATTATCACGGCAGTATGGAAGCCTATGCCGAAACCAAGTCCGGCCTCTTTAGCTGGCCCGGCCTGGAACATGCCGTGCTCAATCTGGACGACGAATTCGGGCGAGCGCTCGTGGGCAAGGCCGGTAGCGCAAAAATCGTCGGTTACGGCATGCACCAGGGAGAAGTGGTCGCCGAAACCGTCAGGGCAGAACGCGAAGGACTGATCTTGGCGCTTCACACTGCCTGGGGCCGGGCAGAGCTCAGATCTGGCCTCCTTGGCCAGTTCAATGCCTACAACCTGATGGCCGCACTCGCCACTTTGCTGGTATCTGACGTTTCGCTGGAAGCCGCATGCAGTGCGCTTGGCCAGATCAAACCGCCAGCAGGGCGCATGCAAACACTCGGCGGCGGTACGCACCCGCTGGTGGTGGTGGATTATGCGCATACCCCGGATGCGCTGGAGAAAGTGTTGGCAACGCTGCGTCCGCTTGCCGGCGAAGGGCGCGTGATATGCGTCTTTGGCTGCGGCGGGAATCGCGACAAGGGTAAAAGGCCATTGATGGGCAGCGCTGCTTCGCAAGGTGCTGATCTTGTTTTTGTCACCAGCGACAACCCGCGCAATGAAGAGCCGGCAGCAATCATCAAAGACATTTTGGAAGGCGTGCAGGGCGAAAGCGTACGCACAGAGGTAGATCGAGCGCGCGCGATTTTTGAAGCCGTGGGAAATGCCAGGACGAATGACATTGTTCTGATCGCCGGCAAGGGCCACGAAGACTATCAGGAAGTACACAGCCAGAAACTGAGTTTCTCTGATGCTGTAGTGGCACAGAAAGCACTGGAGGCGTGGCTGTGACTCGGGCAATGATGCGTCTCTCCGAAGCCGCCGCCGCCGTGAACGGCGACCTCGCAGGAAAGGACCGCGAGTTTCTTGCCGTGTCCACCGATACGCGCAGCATCAAGAGCGGTGATCTGTTTGTCGCGCTGAAAGGCGAACGATTTGACGGCGCGGAGTTCGCAAAACAGGCAATCGAAAGCGGCGCTGCCGGCGTAATGGTGAACAATGGCGCCTCCAATGCAGCACCTGCCATTCATGTAGAGGACACGCGCATCGCTCTGGGCAAGCTTGCAGCCGATTGGCGCACGCGTTTTTCCGTTCCCGTCATTGCCATTACCGGCAGCAATGGCAAGACCACGGTCAAGGAAATGCTCGCCGCCATTCTGCGCGCTGCGTCTTCACAAAGCGGCGTGCTGGCTACCGAAGGCAATCTCAACAACGACATTGGTTGCCCGCTGATGCTGCTGCGCTTGCGTGAAGAACATCACTACGCTGTGTTGGAAATGGGAATGAATCATCCTGGCGAGATTCGTTACCTAACACATCTCGCCATGCCGGATGTGGCGCTGGTAAACAATGCGCAATCTGCACACATTGGCTTCATGGGCTCGGTTCAAGCCATTGCCGAAGCCAAAGGCGAAATATTCGAGGGCCTTGCTGAAAAGGGCGTTGCCATCATCAATGGCGACGACCCGCACGCGGATTATTGGCGCAACCTGAACACCACACGTCGCATGATGACATTCGGCCTTTCGCCAAATGCCGACATCCGTGGCGAATATCAGTCCTCAGGGTTTGGCGGCACGCTTGAGGTGACTTGCGCGCAAGGTAGCGCCAGCATCGATTTGCAGGTGCCGGGTGACCACAACGCCCGCAATGCACTGGCTGCGATTGCCTGCGCGCTGGCCGTCAATGTCGATCTGCGTATCGCGGCCAGTGCGTTGTCCGGGTTTGCAGGCGTCAAAGGCAGGTTGCAGCGCGTTTCCGCCTTGCATGGCGCTTTGTTCATCGACGATACCTACAACGCAAACCCCGATTCCACACGTGCTGCGCTGGATGTGCTGACGCGCCAGACGGGACACAAATATTTCGTGCTGGGTGACATGGGCGAATTGGGTGGCGATGCTCCTGCAATGCATGCGCAAACCGGCCTGGCGGCGCGCGAGGCGGGTGTTGAGCGTTTATTCGGGCTGGGTGAACTCTCCCGCGAGGCGGTCAAGGCATTCGGTACCGGGGGCATTTATTACGAACGCATCGAGGAACTGCTGGCCGATGTGGAAAACGCATTGGCACCCGGTGTGACGGTGCTGGTGAAAGGTTCGCGTGCCATGCAGATGGATCGCGTGGTGAAAAGTTTAAGTGAGGGGGCGCACTGATGCTGCTGTGGTTATTTCAGTCACTGGGGCAGGACATCCACGCCTTCAACGTTTTTGGGTATCTGACACTGCGTGCTGTTATGGCGGTGCTGACTGCTTTGGTAATTTCATTCGTGGTCGGGCCATGGATGATTGACCGCCTGAAAATCATGAAATTCGGACAGGCGGTTCGAGACGATGGTCCGCAGTCCCACCTGGTCAAGGCAGGAACACCCACCATGGGCGGCGCGCTGATCTTGACTGCGGTTGCGGTGTCCACCCTGCTGTGGATGGATCTGTCGAACAAATATGTCTGGGTGGCGCTCCTCACCACGCTCGGCTTTGGTGTGATTGGATGGGTCGACGACTACAAGAAAATCGTGCACCGGAACCCCAAGGGCCTGAGCGCGCGCTGGAAATATCTGTGGCAATCAGTGATTGGTTTGGGGGCGGCGATCTACATTGCAACTTCCACCAGCCTTCCGGCGCAAACCGAACTCATTGTTCCCTTCTTCAAGCATGTTGCCATTCCGCTGGGCGTGGTGGGGTTTGTGGTGCTGACATATTTAGTCATTGTCGGCTCCAGCAATGCGGTCAACCTGACGGACGGCCTGGACGGTCTCGCCATTCTGCCAACTGTAATGGTGGGTTCCGCATTGGGCATTTTTGCCTACGTCGCCGGGCATGCGGTTTTTGCCAAGTATCTCGGGGTACCGCACATACCCGGTGCAGGCGAGTTGGCGGTCTTCTGCGCGGCTATTGCAGGCGCAGGGCTGGCCTTTCTTTGGTTCAACGCCTATCCGGCAGAAGTTTTCATGGGCGATGTCGGAGCCTTGGCCCTGGGTGCGGCGCTGGGTGTGGTGGCAGTGATCGTGCGCCAGGAAATCGTGCTCTTCATCATGGGCGGCGTGTTCGTGGTGGAAACTTTGTCGGTGATGATTCAGGTGGCTTCATTCAAGCTCACCGGCAAGCGCGTTTTCCGAATGGCGCCGCTGCATCATCACTACGAACTCAAGGGCTGGAAAGAGACACAGGTGGTGGTGCGGTTCTGGATCATCACAATGATGCTGGTGCTGATTGGCTTGTCGACATTGAAGCTCAGATGAACACCAATAGCCTGCATCTTTCCGGACGCAAAACACTGGTTCTTGGGCTAGGGGATACCGGCTTGTCCTGCGCCAAGTGGCTGGCATCGCATGGCGCCATCGTGTCAGTTGCCGACAGCCGTGAGCAGCCGCCGCATGCGCAGGCGTTGCGCGATGCGGTGCCCGATGCCGTGTTGCATTGTGGCCCGTTTGATGCCCACGTATTGCAGTCTGCCGACATGATAGTGGCCAGCCCTGGCGTTCCCATGGCCGAGCCGGCTGTGGCACGTGCAGTACAAAAAGGTATTGAAACCGTTGGCGATGTAGAACTGTTTGCGCGCGTACTGAAAAAGTCTCAGGCCAGGCTTATTGCCATCACCGGCAGCAACGGCAAAAGCACAGTGACGGCTATGTGTGGGGCGATGAGCGAAGCGGCAGGCAAGAAAACATGTGTCGCGGGAAACATAGGTCTGCCAGTCCTGGAAGCCTTGCTGGATATTGAAAGCGGCAGGATGGCCGAACCTGAAGTCTGGGCGCTTGAGCTTTCCAGCTTCCAGTTGGAGACCACGACCAGCCTTGATGCCGATGCGGCCACCGTGCTCAACATCAGCGAAGACCATCTTGACCGTTATCCGGGCATGGAAGCCTACGCTGCTGCCAAGGCGCGCATTTTCACAGGTCAGGGTGTGCAAGTCCTGAATCGTGATGATGCTCAGGTAATGGCCATGGCAATTCCGGGACGGCGACAGATCAGCTTTGGTTTGAATGCAGCAGTAGCCGCCAGCGATTTTGGCTTGTGCAATGACAGTCTCTGTCGCGGTGCCGAGCAGTTGATGGCCGTGGCCGCTTTGCCGGTCGTCGGCATGCATAATGCCGCCAACGCCCTGGCAGCGTTGGCGCTGACTACATCAATCGGTTTGCCGGAACCCGGCTTGCTTAACGGCTTGAGCCATTTCAAGGGATTGCCACACCGGGTTGAGTTCGTGGACGAAATCGATGGAGTGCGTTTTTACGACGACTCCAAGGGCACCAATGTCGGCGCGACCGAAGCCGCGCTCTACGGCATGGAGCGCAGGGTGGTTGTGATCCTCGGCGGCGACGGCAAGGGACAGGATTTCTCGCCGCTGAAAAAAGCAGTCACTGCAAAAGCGCGTGCCGTGGTGCTGATTGGGCGCGATGCACCGCTTATCGAAAAAGCCATAAGCGCCAGCGGCGTGCCGATGGAAAGAGTTTCATCCATGCAGGATGCCGTGGAGATGGCTTTCGAACTTGCCTGGGAGGGAGATGCCGTGTTGCTCTCGCCGGCTTGCGCCAGCTGGGACATGTTCCGCAATTATGCGCATCGCGCAGAAGTGTTCATACAGGCGGTGCACGGTTTGAAGAATATGCGGGAGAGTGCCTGATGTTTTATGCCGCTCGCGCTCCCAAACCGACAGGCGAACTCGATTACGCACTTGTCTGGCTTATTGTCGGCCTGCTTGGAATTGGCCTGGTGATGGTGTATTCCGCTTCGATCGCGATTGCCGAAGGCTCGCGCATGACCGGCCACCACGGACATTATTTCCTGCTGCGTCAAACGGTGTTCATTCTGGCGGCGCTGGTGGCAAGCGCCATGGTCTTTCAGGTGCCCATGCGCACCTGGCAGCAGGTTGCACCTTATCTCTTCATGGCAGGGCTCGTGTTGCTGGTCGTGGTGCTGATTCCTGGCCTGGGCAAGGAAGTCAACGGCAGCCGTCGCTGGATTTCGCTTGGTTTTGCCAATCTGCAGCCGTCTGAGTTGATGAAGTTCTTCGCCGTGCTATACGCCGCGGATTACACCACGCGCAAAGCCGCCGTCATGCATGACTTCAAAAAGGGCTTTTTGCCCATGGCAGCCGTCATGCTGATAACGGGCGCACTCCTGTTGCACGAACCCGACTTCGGCGCTTTTGTCGTGATTTCCGGCATTGCCGTTGGCATCCTGTTCCTGGGGGGGCTCAACTGGAAAGTGTTCGCCGCACTGCTTGCTGTGTTGCTCGCCGGGTTTGTCACGCTGATCCTGACTTCGCCCTATCGCCTGCAACGCATACTCGGTTTTCTCGACCCCTGGGCTGATCCCTACGGTAAAGGGTATCAACTCTCGCATTCGCTTATTGCCTTTGGCCGTGGCGAATGGTTTGGGCTGGGACTTGGCGGGAGCGTGGAAAAACTTTTCTATCTGCCTGAAGCGCACACCGATTTTCTGCTGGCAGTGATTGCCGAGGAACTTGGTTTCGCGGGCGTTGCCGCAGTGCTGGCGATGTTTGTCGTCCTGGTGGGCAAGGCCTTCCTGATTGGCCGCCACGCGGCGCGCCTGGAGCGTAATTTTAGTGCCCTGGTAGCCATGGGTATCGGTATATGGTTTGGCGTCCAGGCCGGCATCAACATGGGTGTAAACATGGGGTTGTTGCCAACCAAGGGCCTCACCCTGCCTTTCCTTTCCTTCGGTGGCAGCGGCATTGTCGCCAACTGCGTGGCCGTGGCCGTGCTGCTCCGGATCGATTGGGAGCACAGGCAGATGAAACTCGGGAAGACCTTTTGATGGCCACGGAGAACAGAACCC
Source organism: Thiobacillaceae bacterium (assembly GCA_024643305.1). Lineage (GTDB taxonomy): Bacteria > Pseudomonadota > Gammaproteobacteria > Burkholderiales > Thiobacillaceae > UBA6918. The sequence goes on from JAHENE010000048.1 coordinate 7,090, forward strand.
TCATGGTCATGGCCGGCGGCACCGGCGGGCATGTCTATCCTGCGCTGGCTGTTGCAGATGAAATGCGCGCGCGTGGTTGGGACGTGTTCTGGCTGGGTACACGAACAGGCCTGGAGGCGCGTGTTGTACCCGCAGCTGGTATCGATATGGTTTGGATATCAATGTCGGGTCTGCGCGGCAAGAACCCCATTCGAATGGCGCTGACGCCATTCATGCTGCTGCGCGCATTCTGGCAAAGCCTGCGTGCCATTGTTTCCCGCCGGCCTGATGTAGTGCTGGGCATGGGCGGCTATACAGCCTTTCCAGGCGGCATGATGGCAGCACTGCTAAACAAGCCGTTGGTGGTTCATGAGCAGAACAGCATCGCCGGCCTTACCAATCGCGTGCTGGCGTGTCTGGCCGAGCGTGTGCTGGTGGCTTTCCCGTCAGCATTTGCCAACAAGGCAGACAGGCCTTTGCCTTGCCGCAAAGCCGATACCGAGTGGGTCGGCAATCCTGTGCGCGGACCGATAGCAGGACTTGCCACAGACGCCGGGAAGTACATCGGGCGCTCAGGCCCGCTTCGTTTGCTGGTGGTTGGCGGAAGTCTGGGCGCAACCGCGCTCAATGAACTTCTGCCTAAGGCGCTCGCCAAACTGCCGTCGGAAAAACGGCCGGAGGTTGTACATCAATCCGGGCGCCAGCATGTAGATAAGCTGCGCGCCAATTACGCCGCTGCGGGTGTTGAAGTAGACGCACGTGATTACATCGAGGACATGGCTACGCTGTACGAATGGTGCGACGTGGCGGTTTGCCGCGCCGGCGCCATGACGGTTGCCGAGCTTGCCTGTGCGGGCGTGCCGGCCGTGTTGGTGCCATTCCCTTATGCAGTGGATGACCATCAGACCACCAATGCGAAATTCCTGGCTGAGGCCGGTGCTGCATGGTGCATGCAGCAAAAAGACATCACTGCCGAAAGCCTTGCTGCGCATCTGGCGGCGCTAACGCGCGAACAATTGGCCGGCATGTCGAGCAAGGCCCAAGCATTGGCCAAGCCCGAAGCGACGAAAACCGTGGCAGATATCTGCGAGGAGCTGGCGAAATGAAACTGCATCTCACGCCTCACGCCTTGCACCTCACAGCCCGGAGGTCTTCATGAAGCACGCCGTCAAACATATCCATTTTGTCGGTATCGGCGGTGCGGGTATGAGCGGCATTGCCGAGGTGCTGGCGAATCTGGGCTTCACGGTCTCGGGCTCCGATCTTTCGGAGAACGCCACCACCCGTCGCCTGCAAGGCTTCGGCATCAAGGTGTTCAAGGGGCACAAGACAGAACATATCGAGGGCGCGGAAGCAGTTGTGGTGTCGACCGCCGTACCTGAAGACAACCCCGAAGTGGTGGCCGCGCGCGAACACAAGATTCCCATCGTGCCGCGCGCCATGATGTTGGCTGAACTCATGCGTCTGAAGCAGGGCATTGCCATCGCTGGCACACACGGCAAAACCACCACCACTTCACTGGTGGCTTCGTGCCTGTCGGAAGCGGGCATGGATCCGACCTTCGTGATTGGGGGAAAACTTACGGCTGCCGGCGCGCATGCGCGGCTGGGCAAAGGTGATTTCCTGGTGGCCGAGGCGGACGAATCTGATGCCTCCTTCCTGTACCTCACTCCCGTCGTGGCGGTTGTCACCAATATTGATGCCGACCACATGGAAACCTATGGCCATGATTTCAATCGCCTGAAGCAGGCGTTTGTCGATTTCCTCCAGCATCTGCCTTTCTATGGCCGTGCGGTGGTCTGCGCTGATGATGCCAATGTGCGCGAGATACTGCCGCGTGTCACCAAGCCGGTGACAACTTACGGGTTTTCGGAAGAGGCGGACATCCGTGCCGAAAATGTGCGTGCCGAAGGCGCATCAATGCATTTTGATGCGGTAATCACAAACGGTGGCATCACGCGCCTGCCGGTCACGCTTAATCTGCCGGGGCGCCACAACGTGTTGAATGCGCTGGCCGCCATCGGAGTGGCAAGCGAGGTTGGTGCGAGCAACGAAGCCATCATCAAAGCGCTGGCTGAATTCAGCGGTGTCGGCCGACGCTTCCAGCACTACGGGGAAATGCCGACGCCGGATGGTGGCAAGGCCGTGGTTATCGACGACTACGGTCATCACCCCGTCGAGATGGCCGCAACACTTGCGGCCGCTCGCGGCGCCTATCCAGACAGAAGACTGGTGCTGGTATTCCAGCCGCACCGCTACACCCGCACGCGTGATTGCTTCGAAGATTTTGTTCGCGTGTTATCGGAGGTCGATGCCCTGGTGCTAACCGAGGTCTATCCCGCAGGAGAGCAGCCGATCGTGGCGGCGGACGGTCGCGCGTTGGTGCGCGGCGTGCGCGTCGCCGGAAAGATCGAGCCGCTGTTTGTGGAGTCGGTGGATGATCTGCCGGAAGCCGTGCGCAGCCATTTGAAGGGTGGCGACGTGGTGCTGATCATGGGTGCAGGCTCAATCGGCCAGGTGGCGGGCAAGCTGACAGGGGCCAATCATGCAGGCTAGATATCGCGCTCCTGAAGAGATGCAAGGCGGTGCGGGTGGCCCGGTTTTGCGCGGCCGTTTCCTGCATAACGAACCCATGTCAAAGCATGTGTCCTGGCGCGCCGGTGGAACTGCGCAGCGAGCCTACATCCCCGCAGACATTGAGGACCTGCGCCTGCTGTTGCAAGCAATACCTGTGGAAGAGCCCATCCATATGGCAGGACTGGGCAGCAATTTGCTGGTGCGCGATGGTGGCGTGCGCGGCGTGGTTTTGTTGCTGCATGGCGTGTTGAAGAAACTGGCCCTTGAGTCTCGCAGTGTCGGCATTCCCGAAGCGCCGCAGGGTATGGGAGAAAGCGGCCTTGTCTATGCAGAGGCAGGTGTTGCGTCGCCCAAGGTGGCACGATTTGCCGCCAACCACAACCTCGTCGGCGCGGAATTTCTTGCTGGCATCCCCGGTACCGTGGGCGGCGCGCTTGCCATGAATGCAGGCTGCCATGGCGATGAAACATGGAACCATGTGGCACAGGTGCTTACTTTGAATCGTCAAGGACAGTTAAGCGAACGTCCGCCCAGCGATTATGTGCTGGGATATCGGCATGTCGCGTTGCGAGAAGGTCATGAAGAATGGTTTATGGCGGCATGGCTGCGCTTTGCAAAGGGGGATGGTCAAGCCTCTCGTACACGCATCAAGGAACTGCTGCAAAAGCGTATCGACACCCAGCCACTCAATTTGCCCAATGCCGGTTCGGTATTCCGCAACCCACCTGATGACCATGCGGCACGCCTTATCGAGGTGTGTGGCTTGAAGGGGGTGCGTGTCGGAAACGCTCAGATATCAGAAAAGCATGCCAATTTCATCGTCAACCTGGGTGGAGCAACTGCGGCGGACATTGAGGCGCTGATCGAGAAAGTTGAAGAAACCGTTGAGGCGAAGACAAATATTCGCCTGATCCGTGAAGTGCGAATTATTGGAGACAGGTTGTGAAGAAGTTTGGGAAGGTGGGTATGGCGATGCCGACTTGTCGGGTGCGAAGCACCCAGGAGCAGGTG
>JAHENE010000285.1 GCA_024643305.1 Thiobacillaceae bacterium
ATCTTGCTGTGGCCAAAATCATCCTGTTCAACAAACCCTATGGCGTTCTGAGCCAGTTCACCCCCGAGGGGCGCTGGCAGGGCCTGAAGGTTTATCTGACCATCCCGAATGTCTATGCCACCGGGCGGCTGGATGCGGACAGCGAAGGATTGCTGATTTTAACCGATGACGGCGCGCTCCAGCACCGGCTTTCCGATCCCGGGCACAAACTCCCCAAAACCTACTGGGTGCAGGTGGAGGGAATCCCGGACGACTCGGCGCTGGCAAAACTGCGCAAAGGCGTGGACCTGGGCGATTACGTCACCCTCCCGGCCAAGGCCCGGAAGATCGCAGAGCCTGCCGGACTATGGCCAAGGAACCCGCCCATCCGCTTTCGCCAGAACATCCCCACCAGTTGGCTGGAGCTGACCATCAGCGAAGGCAAGAACCGCCAAGTGCGGCGCATGACCGCCAAGGTCGGCTTCCCTACCCTGCGATTGATCCGGAAATCTGTCGGAGAATGGTCATTGAATGATCTTCAGCCCGGCGAATGGAAAGAACTGCAGGTCAGTTAAATGGCTGAAATCTGGAAACCCAATGTTACGGTTGCCGCCATCGTCGAGCGCGACGGCAAGTTCCTGCTGGTGGAAGAAAACACCGTGGTGGGTCTGCGCCTGAATCAGCCCGCCGGACATTGGGAAAACAACGAAACCCTGGTGGAAGCCGTGGTGCGCGAGGCACTGGAAGAAACCGCCTACGATGTTGAGCCCGAGGCGCTGCTGGGCATTTACACCACCCACAACCCGGCGAGCGACATCACCTATTTGCGCTTCGCCTATGTTTGCCACATTACCGGCCATGACCCCGACCGCTCCCTGGACAATGGCATCGAGCGTGCCGTGTGGCTCACGCCGGAAGAAATCGCCGCAGGCACGGACATTCACCGCAGCCCGCTGGTACTGCGCTGCGTGCAGGATTATCTTGCCGGAAATCGTTATCCACTCGAACTTGTAACCCACTCATGACCCAGCGCGTAGTCGTCGGTTTATCCGGCGGCGTCGATTCCTCCGTTGCGGCTTACCTGCTCAAGGAGCAGGGCTTTGATGTGCTCGGCGTGTTCATGAAGAACTGGGACGATGACGACAACACCGAGCAGTGCACAGCGCGGCAGGATTTTCTCGACGTCCTGGCCGTAGCCGAGGTTCTGGGCATCGAGGTCGAGGCAGTCAATTTTTCTGCTGAATACAAGGAACACGTTTTCAGCTATTTCCTCGCCGAGTATTCGGCCGGGCGCACGCCCAACCCGGACGTGCTGTGCAACGCCGAAATCAAGTTCAAGGCCTTCCTCGACGATGCCATCAAGCGCGGCGCGGACTTCATCGCCACCGGCCACTATGCCGGCAAGGGCGAAGATGCTTCTGGCCGCGCCACGCTGCTGCGCGCTGTCGATATGAACAAGGACCAGAGCTATTTCCTCTACCGTCTGAACCAGGCCCAGCTCTCCCCCACCCTGTTCCCGCTGGCGCAGTTGCAAAAACCCGAAGTGCGAAAACTGGCGGAAAAGATCGGCCTGCCCAACTTTGCCAAGAAGGACAGCACGGGCATCTGTTTCATCGGCGAGCGCAACTTCCGCGAATTTCTTGAACGCTATCTGCCCAAAAAGCCAGGACCGATGCAAACGCCGGAAGGCGAAGTGGTGGGCGAGCACCAGGGCCTGATGTACTACACCATCGGCCAGCGGCAGGGCCTCATGATTGGCGGGCCGGGCGAACCCTGGTTTGTGGCCGGCAAAGACATGGCCAGCAACATCCTGATCGTGGTGCAGGGGCACGACCATCCCCTGCTGCAAAACCCGACGCTTGCCGCCGGCCAGCTCAGCTGGATATCGGGTGAAGCACCCAGCCCGGACAAGCCCTACACTGCCAAGACCCGCTACCGCCAGCAGGATGCGCCCTGCCGCATTGCTTATCTTGAAGATGGCAGCATGCAAGTAGAATTCGAGTCGCCACAATGGGCGGTGACGCCGGGACAGTCCGTGGTTTTATATGACGGCGAGGTGTGCCTGGGCGGCGGCATCATTGCATAATCCCGGGCAATCTGAACCATGACTGACGAGACCGTAATCAACGCAACCCGGCAATGGCTGGAAAAGGCCGTCATCGGCCTCAACCTGTGCCCCTTTGCCAAGGCGGTTTATGTCAAGAACCAGATACGCTTCGTGGTCAGCCATGCGCCGCATCTGGACGGATTTCTTGAGGACCTCGACCGTGAGCTGGATTTCCTTGCTGCCGCCGATCCCGAGGAAGTCGATACAACCCTGTTGATCAGCCCCGACCTGCTGGCTGATTTTCACGAATTCAACGATTTCATGCAGCTTGCCGAAGCCGCCGTGGACGAACACGGGCTGGAAGGCGTGCTGCAGATCGCCAGCTTTCATCCGGCCTTTCAGTTCGAAGGCACCGAACCCGACGACATCGGCAACTACACCAACCGTGCGCCTTTCCCGACCCTGCACCTGTTGCGGGAAGCGAGCATCGCACGGGCGGTGGCGGTGTTCCCTGAAGCGGAAACGATTTACCTGCGCAATATCGATACCCTGGAAAAACTCGGCATCGAGGGTTGGCAGGCCCTGTTTGCGACAACGCCTGACGATGCCGGCGGCAACCCGTCTTAGAACCAGAATTTCCCCTACCCGCTCCCTGAATGGAAGCTGATCCGAATGCCATGACCGAACCCGTCCGACTCGCCAAACGTGTTGCAGAATTGCGCGCCTGTTCGCGCCGCGAGGCCGAGTTGCTGATCACCGGCGGCTGGGTGAAAGTGGACGGTGTGGTGGTCGAAGAACCGCAATACCGTGTCAGCAACCAGCGTATCGACATTGACGCCAT
>JAHENE010000286.1 GCA_024643305.1 Thiobacillaceae bacterium
AGTCTTGTGCCGCCAGCAATGCGGGTAGCTGTGTTGCAATTTTGCTTGCGCGAGGAGCGTGCCGTTGCCAGACAGCGTTTCGATCACGGTCTTGTTGCCGTCCCAAACCGACTGGCCGCCTACCAGAGGGGTGTCCGCATAGAATTTGCCGTCATTGCCCACGGGGTTGTCGACATCGAGGCCGTATTTGAGACCGGCAAGGTAGTCGTCGTGCCCGTGTCCGGGCGCGATATGCACTTGGCCCGTGCCGGTGTCGAGCGTAACGAAATCAGCAAGGATGACCGGCACCTGGCGATCGTAGAAGGGGTGCTGCAGCAAGCTGCCTTCCAGCACCTTGCCAGGGAAGTCGGTAAGGACCTGACTGGTTAGTCCATAACGCTCGAGTGCGCCGGCAGCAAGTTCGCGCGCCAGAATCAGGATCCCTTTTTCGGTATCGTGCAGTTCATAGGCGAATTCCGGATGCACCGCAACGGCCTGGTTGGCGGGCAGCGTCCAGGGCGTGGTGGTCCAGATCACGGCATAAACCGGTTTGTCCGGTAATGTGACATGCAGGCGGTTTGCAAGATCAGCACTGTCGATGACTTTGAAGGCAACATCGATTGCCGGCGAGGTCTTGTCCTCATACTCGACTTCGGCTTCAGCCAGCGCCGAGCCGCAGTCCACGCACCAGTGCACAGGTTTGGCACCCTGGTACAGATAGCCTGCTTTTTGAATGTCGGCCAGTACACGAATGATGTCTGCCTCGAACTTGAAGTCCATGGTGCGATAGGGATTTTCCCAGTCGCCCAGCACGCCCAGTCGGATGAAGTCGGCTTTCTGTCGTTCAACCTGGCTGGCTGCATATTCCCGGCACAGTTCGCGGAATTTGGCTGGCGGCAGATGCTTGCCGTGGGTCTTTTCCACCATCAGTTCGATTGGCAGACCGTGGCAATCCCAGCCCGGCACATAGGGTGCGTCGAAACCTGCGAGAGTTTTCGATTTGACGATGATGTCTTTGAGGATCTTGTTGACCGCGTGGCCGATGTGAATGTCGCCGTTGGCATAGGGCGGGCCGTCGTGAAGGACGAACTTGGGGCGCCCTGCGGATTTTTCGCGGATATGCCGGTACAGGTTCTTTTCCTGCCACTGTTTGACCCAGTTCGGCTCGCGTTTGGCGAGATCGCCGCGCATGGGGAAGGGCGTGTCGGGGAGATTAAGGGTGTTTTTATAGTCGGCCATTTATCGTGAGGCAAAGTAAGAGCGGGCGTTGTCCACGTCGCGGTTGATCTGGGCAATGAGTAATTCGAGGTCGGGGTATTTCTCTTCGTCGCGCAGTTTTTTCAAGAAGTCGACACGCAGCCTGCGGCCATAAAGATCATCATTGAAATCGAAAATGAAAACTTCCAGTGTGGGGCGGCCATTTTCCTTGACCGTGGGCCGGGTGCCAAGGCTGGCTACACCTTGTAGCGGCGCGCCATTCAACCCATGCACTTCTACCGCGAAAATTCCGGATAGCGGCGGGCGGTTGTGTTGCAGTTGAATGTTGGCGGTAGGGAAACCGATCTGCCTGCCCAGTTTATCGCCGTGCATGACGTGGCCGGAAATACTGTAGGGCCGGCCCAGCAGTTCGCGAGCATGCTGCATGTCGCCTGCTGCGAGAGCACCGCGCACGGCGGTGCTGGATGCGCGCTTGTTTTCGATATTCACAGTTGGCAGGGATTCCACTTCAAAGCCGTGTTGTCTCCCAGCTTCCTTCAACAGGGAAAAATCACCTGCGCGTTTTGCGCCAAAGCGGAAATCGTCACCCACCAGCAGCCAGCGCGTACCCAGCGTGCCGACCAGCACGCGCTCGATGAATTCAGCAGGACTCAACGAAGCAAAACGCTTGTTAAAGCGGCAAACATGCAGGCGGTCTATGCCTGCCGTGCGAATCAATTCACTTTTTTCACGCAGGCTGGAAAGCCGCGCGGGCGCCTGCGCAGGGCTGAAGAATTCGCGCGGATGCGGTTCGAAAGTCAGTACGCAGCTTGGCAGTCCGCGTTTGGCAGACGCTTCCTTCAGGCGCGCAAGCATGGCCTGATGGCCCCGGTGCAGGCCATCGAAATTGCCGATGGTTACCGCATGCAGGGCGCTGGCAGGATTGCCAGTGGGAGACAGGCCGTGGGAAATGCGCATTGGAAAACCGACTGGAAAAGCAGGATTTTAACGGTTATGCGGCTTTGCGGTAAAACTGTGACGGGCGGATGCCCATGAGCAGAAGCGAAACAAAATAAACCGACGCACCCAGCGCCACCAGCAAGCAAAGCTTGATGATGCGATGCATGAAGCCCGGTTGCATCCAGGATGTGTCTGCACCCTGCACCCAATGCAGGGCGGCACACATGAGCAGCACGGCGGTCAGTACTTTGATTATGAACCCGGCCCAGCCGGGTTGTGGGGTGTAGACCCGGTGCTTGCGCAGCAGGTAATACAGGATGGAGGCATTCAGGCAGGCACCCAGACCGATGGCGAGTGCAAGCCCGGCATGTTTGAGCGGGATGATGAAGGCGAGGTTCATCATCTGCGTGGCGACCAGGGTAAAAATGGCAACTTTTACAGGGGTCCGGATGTTCTGGCGGGCATAAAATCCCGGGGCAAGCACCTTGACCATGATCAAGCCTAGCAGTCCTAGCGAATAGGCAAGCAGCGCCTGACGCGTCATCAACAGGTCGTTGACGCCGAATTCCCCATAAAGAAAGAGGGTGGCTATGAGTGGCACAGAAAGCACGGCCAGTGCCGCAGCGGCGGGCAGAGCCAGCAGCAGTGTCAGGCGCAGGCCCCAATCCAGGAGGCGTGAATACTCCTCCGGTGACTCATCGCTG
>JAHENE010000287.1 GCA_024643305.1 Thiobacillaceae bacterium
TGCACCTGAATGTTCCCCTTGAGTTCTTCAACAATTTTTTTCACGATGGGCAAACCCAGCCCCGTTCCCTTTGGTTTTGTTGTTGCATACGGCTCGAACATTTTCACCATCAGATGATCGGGAAAGCCCGGCCCATTGTCCGAAATCGTCAGCTTCACATAGTCTCCTGCCGCTGCGGTTTGTATTTTTACCTGGCCCCCTGACACTCCAGCCAATGCATCCTGTGCATTTTGCAACAAATTATGTATTACTTGGCGCATGAGTGTTGAATCCCCGGAAACAGGGGGCAGGCCCGGTGTCAGTTCGTCCTGTATATTCGAGCCATCATAAAGCACCAACACCTCATGCACCAAGGCATTCAAGTCCAAAGGCGCGATCTGGGCCCGAGGCATGCGCGCGTAGCCGGCAAACGCATCAACCATACCTTTCATGGCGCCCACCTGGTTAACGATGGTGGCAGTTGCGCGGTCCAGCATGTCGGCATCACTTCCTGACAGCTTGTTTTTCAGCCTCATCGAAATCCGCTCGGCGGAAAGTTGGATGGGGGTCAACGGGTTCTTGATCTCATGGGCCAGTCTTCTCGCCACTTCACCCCACGCGGCATCACGTTCGGCACGGATAAGTTTGGTCACGTCGTCAAACACCAAGGTATAGCCACGTCTCACATCAGCCGGCAGCTTGCTGCCGCGCGCCAACAAAATCTGCATATGGCCAGAGCGGGGAAACTCGAACTGGTCGTGCCAGTCTTCAACTTCTGTAGAAACAAAGCGCTGGGCAGTCTCCACCCCAAATGTCCGCAAGGCCGTTCCTTCTTCGCCCCATTCGACCAAAGGCTTTCCCGAAAGACTCTTGATGTTGGTTTCAAGAATCCTCGCCGCCGCATCATTGATAGCACGCACCCTTAACTTGTGATCCAGCGCAACCACCCCTGAAGAAAGGTTTGCCAGCACACTTTCAAGATACGCCTTGGCCTGAACGGTTTGCAAATGGTTGCGCTCCGCCTCTTCGCGAACCTCGGCCAATTGACGGGTCATCTTGTTGAAGGAGTGAATGAGGGAACCCAGTTCATCTCGGCTTTCCACGGTCCTCATTTGTGAAAAGTCGCCCTGGGCCACAGCGCGGGTTCCGCGCGCCAAAGTCTTCAGGGGGGCGCCAAGGCGTTCGGAAAGCAGGTAAGCGAGTGCGATCGTCAGCAAAAGCGCAAGCATCAGGGTCAGCGTCAAGGCAATTCCGTACATGCGCTTGAGGCCGAGGCGTGAAACAGCGATTTGCTGATAGTCGCGATAGGCCGTTTGCACCGCCTCGGCATCCCTCGCCAGGCTGGGCGGTACAGGCTGCAGGATTTGCAGCACACGGGTTTCACCAGCAAACGAAGTGCTGTACACCGGCACCAGCACCCGCATCACCAAGCCCTTGCCAGGCAGATCATCCACCCGACTGTATGCCTTTTCCTGCAGCACCTGCCAGAGTATGGTCTTGTCAGGAATCTCCGGCAGAAGCCCGGCTCTTTCACCCGCCGCCGTTGCAACGACACCACCTTTATCATCAAACAGGGTGGCTTCAAAAATTGCAGACTGCTCGCGCAAGGTAGACAGCTGAGTAATGACCGAGCCGGCTCCCTCATCCGAAAGCGCCAACGCAATGTGTTCGGATTTTTTGACGAGATCGGCAAGAAGGTCATCCAGCGCCGCCTGTCCCAGATGGACACCGGAACCAAGCGCGGTATCAACCCGCACGTCAAACCATGTCTCGATGCTGCGGTTGAGAAAAAATACCGACGCGCTGAAAACCACCGCCGCTGGCAGCAAGGCCATCAGGCCAAACCACAGCATCAGCCGAAGGGTTAGTTTGCTGCCAAACACTCCCGCCCGTATGCGCCGCCGCAATTGCCAAAGCTGCCAGCCTACGAGCACCAACAATGCTGCCGCTATGCCTGCACCGATAACCAGCAGTAGCGGAAAGTTTTCCGATAATAGGGGAGTGTCGCCGCTGGCCGGGAACAACAGGGCCAGCACAACCACGCCCAGAATTACCCCGGCCAACAACAAATAACGAATCAAGGTGTGATTTCCCACTCGTGCCATTCGCCTTCAACTTCCCATTTGCCCGAGGCAAGCGCATTGATTTGCAGGGGTTTGGACAACAAACCCAAATCGAGCCGCATGCGAATTGCAGCAACATAGCTGTTGCCAGCCTTGATGGCTTTTTTCGGAACAACGGCCCAGTTTTCTATACGCCCCAATTCAGCCAGCGCTTCTGGCAGCGTGTCATAGGCCCTGAAGCCACCGACAGTTTCAACCTGGTAACGACGCGTGAGCAGGCCGTAGTTCAAGCGGCCAATTCGGCTGGCAACGACAAGGTCCTCATTGAACCACCACGAACGTTCCCGCTGTAATTCGATTTCGGTAACAAAGTAAAGTGAAACACCTTTTTTCAGCGCCTCTTCCTGGGTTCGGTTAAGGCGCACATTGAATGCCGCATTGAGCACCCAGGTATCGTCTTCGGGTTTGAGGTCGGCAAACAAAACCGTGATGGCATCATCCGCTTTTGCCGCGTGAACCGGCAGAGAGACGGACAGACAGCCCAGCAAAAGAAGGAAAACATGGCGTCGCAGAAGCCTGTTCAAAATTCCTTTATGTGCGCTCGAGAAGGGCATAGAAAAAGCCGTCGTGATCCTCATTTGGCAAAAGTTGGCCGTCATCCAGTTCCTGGGGCAGCAGCATTCTTGTTGCATCGGCATGGCGCGCCATGAAGCTTTCCATTTGTTGCGAGTTTTCTTCCGGAAAAATGGAGCAGGTCGCATAAAGCAATTTACCACCGGGGGCGAGCAACTGCC
>JAHENE010000049.1 GCA_024643305.1 Thiobacillaceae bacterium
GCCGCAGGGCGTGCAGCGTATCCGCAAGCTGGAAGACGGCGACGAGATCGACATCAACGCCGCGATTGCCAGCTTCATCGACATCCGCCTGGGCAACCAGCCCGACCCGCGCATCATGATGCGTTCGGTCCGGAAAACACGCGACTTCTCGATCCTTGTGCTGCTCGACCTTTCAGAGTCGACCAATGACACAGTGCAGGACCAGGAATACTCCGTGCGCGAACTCACCCAGCAGGCTTGCGTGCTGCTGGCCGATGCAATCAACAAGGTGGGCGATCCGTTTGCCATTCACGGCTTCTGCTCGGACGGACGGCATGATGTCGAGTACTACCGCTTCAAGGACTTCAACCAGCACTGGGATGAAGAGCCCAAGGCCAAGCTGGCAGGCATGACCGGCCAGTTGTCCACCCGCATGGGCGCGGCCATCCGCCACGCCGGGCATCACCTGCAGCAGCAGCGTTCGGCGAAAAAACTGCTGATCGTCATAACCGATGGCGAGCCGGCCGACATCGACGTGAGAGATCCCCAGTACCTGCGCTACGACACCAAGAAGGCAGTGGAGGAGGTTGCCCGTAACGGCGTGACGACCTATTGCATGAGCCTGGATCCGCGCGCCGACAATTATGTATCGCGCATCTTCGGACAGAAGAACTTCATGGTGGTCGATCATGTGCAGCGCCTGCCCGAGAAACTACCGATGCTCTACGCTGGCTTAACCCGTTAAAATTCACGCATGAACAATACTTACGTCGGACTCAATAAGGACCATCACGGCATTACCCAGCTCGGCCGCATCGTGCTGGATGGCCGGGTATTCGGTTTCATCCCCGAGACCGAGGACTGTGCCGGATGGGATCTGGGGCGCATGCAAATGCTGATGGATAAAATCAGCGCGGAATGGGACAAGTACGCCAATCTGCCCAGCCGGCTGCCGCCCGAACTGCAACAGCGGCATACCGAAATTTACGCCAGCGCCATGGCACAGGCGCGCGAAAAGGGCTGGGATCCGGAGTTGGGTGACGACGAGTAAATACAGTCAGCGGTCTATCTTCTGCTCATCTGATGCTGACGGCAGAACTTCCAACAAGCTGACTGTGGCATCGGTCTGATTTAGCCGCTCAAGCAGGCCGAAGTTCGCCAGCTTTTCATTGATGCGGGCATTGGCCTCGCACAACAAAACCCGCACCCCGCGTTTCTGGAAATGGCTGGTCAAGTCCATCAGGGTTTGCATGGCGGTCGCATCGGCCATGGGCACCTGACCAAGCCGAAAAATCAACACGCTCGTCTTGTCATGCAATCCAGCCAGGATGCGTTCGAAGGTGGCCGCAGCCCCAAAAAACAGGGGGCCGTCGATGGAGTAAATCTGCACACCGGGCGGCACGCCTATAGGGCAAACCCTGGCCAGTGTTTCTTCGCTTTCGCCTTCGATTTTCACTGTTTCACTCATGCGCTTCATGAACAGCAGCGCGGCAAGCAATACACCCACATTCACCGCAATAACCAAATCGGCAAACACGGTCAGCAGAAAGGTAATGAGCAGCAAGGCCTTGTCGTTAGAGGGCGCATGACGCAACAGGTCGATGAAATGCCGTGCTTCACTCATGTTCCACGCCACCACGAACAGAATCGCAGCCAATGCGGCCAATGGAATGTTTGCAGCCAGCGGCGCCAGGGCGACGATGACGGCAAGCAGCGTAAGCGCATGCGCCACACTTGCCAATGGGCTGTCACCGCCGTTGCGAATACTGGTGGCGGTGCGTGCGATCGCGCCGGTGGCAGCGAAGCCGCCGAAAAACGGCGTGGCGATATTGGCAATGCCCTGGCCGACCAGCTCCTGATTGGGATCATGCCGGGTGCCGGCCATGCCGTCTGCCACCACCGCGCACAGCAGCGACTCGATGGCGCCGAGCATGGCGATGGTGAAGGCGGGGCCGAGCAGTTCCAGCACACGCGCAAAACTTACCTGCGGCAGGTGCAATTGCGGCAAGCCCGAAGGGATACCGCCGAATGCGCTGCCGATGGTGGCCACGCCGTCGAAGTGGTAGTAAGCCTGGACCACCGTGATGACAAGCATGGCGATCAGCGGGCCTGGAATGCGTCGGGTGAGGCGCGGTGCAAGTACCAGGGTAACAAGCGCACCCAAGGCAAGCAGCGTGGTCGGCAAGTGGAATGCCGGCATGGCCTGGATCAGCGCGAGAAAGCTTTCATGAAAATGGCGCCCACTTTCTGCCGGGCGCAGTCCGAAAAAATCTTTCCACTGTCCGACAAAGATGATGACCGCGATGCCTGCGGTAAAGCCGGTGATGACTGGGGTCGGGATGAAGCGGATGATGCCGCCAAGTTTCACCAACCCCATCGCCAGTAGAATTAGCCCGGCCATGAGGCTGGCAACTTGCAGCCCATCGATGCCGTATTTCGCGGTGATGCCGGCGAGGATGACGATGAATGCGCCGGTCGGTCCACTAATTGAAACCCGTGAACTTCCAAACAACGCGGCCAATATGCCGGCAATAATGCCGGTGTAAATCCCCTGTTCCGGTCTGGCGCCACTGGCGATGGCAAAGGCCATGGCCAATGGCAACGCCACCACGCCGACAACAAGACCCGCTGTGAAATTGCGCATGAGGTGGTGCCGGTGAAACAGGCCGGCTCGCCAGGACTCCAGCGCAGCAATCACGTCAGTCGCTAGAATTCATTGCGGATGCGTTTGTAGCCCTTGACCAGTTCGTTATTGGCCTGGGCAACGCTCTCGGAAAATCCGCTGACATCCGGGGTCACGCGCTCGATACCGGCGAGCTCTTCATTGGAGTGAATGTTGGCCGTGGATGGGACATAAAAGCCTGGAGGAACCTCGCAGCCTTCCACCACTGAGTTGTGGCGAATCACCGACCCGTCGCCGACTGAGCAGTTGAACAGCACGGAATTGAAGCCAACAAACACATTGTTGCCCACCTTGCAGGGACCATGCACGATGGAACGATGCGCAATCGAACTGTCCTGGCCGATAACCACGCCGCCGCCTGCCTTGCAATGGATGACCACGCCATCCTGGATATTTGAATTGGCGCCGATGACGATCGGCTCCATTTCGCCATTCGCATCCACTTCATCCGCACGAATGACCGCGTAAGGGCCGATGAAGACGTTTTCCTCGACTACAACCTTGCCGCAAAGAATGGCAGTCGGGTCGACAAAGGCAGTGTCATGCACTACAGGCAAATGGCCGGATGGGTTTTTTCTGATCACGCTTGGACAACCTCTCCGTTTGGCAGCGCCTTGTTGCAGTTTCCAAAGATGCGGGCCTTGCAAGTCCGGCACACATCACTGTCAAGCCGATGATAAACAGATTCGGCGGGACGGGACTTGGATGGGAAAAGGTTCTCCTCCCCGACATCCTCCATGAATCCACCCTTGCGCAAAGTTTCCGCCACACTTTCCTTCATGCGATAGAAATACAATCCACCGCCCATTTTTTTCCTGTTGCGCGCAAGTTCGGCCAAAAGTTCAGCGCCGGCCAAGTCCACAAAGTTCATGCCACTGGACATGACAACCAAATGTTTGCACTTTGGATCTTCTTCTGCCATGTCCTGCAGACAGCGCCAAAGTAAATGGAGCCATTCAGACGCACCATCTTGATCTGCGGGCATTCCGGCTTTCCTTCGGCGGAAACATAGTGATAGCTGTCGGGATCGGGATCGGGCACCACTGATTCAAGCGTGGGGCGTGAAGTCCGGTAAAGGTAGAGCACCAGCGATAGCGCAATGCCAAAGAAAATACCTTTTTCCAGGTCCACCAGGGTACCGATCAGGGTAACCCACAGAACGACGCTTTCCTGTCGGCTTATTTTTGCCAGCAGTCCAATGTGATGGGTGTCAATGAGTCCCCATGCCACCAGGAACAGGATGCCGGCCATTGCCGCGTCAGGCAGATAAGCGGCCAGAGGGGCAACCAGAAGCAGGATCACAACCAGGAAGATCGAAGCGTATACGGCTGCCAGAGGCGTGCGGGCACCCGCCGCGTAGTTGACACCGCTGCGATTGAAAGAACCTGAGGCCGCATAGCCGGAGAAGAAGCTGCCGACAAGATTGGACAGGCCCTGCCCGATGAATTCCTGATTGCCATCAATGCGCTGGCCTGAGCGGCTTGCCACGGCGCGCGATATAGATACCGCCTCGGTCAATGCCAGCATGGTAATGATGAGGGAAGGAAACAGCATCTGCGACAGACTGTGAAATGAAAAGTCCGGCGCCGACAAGGGTGGCAGGCCAGAAGGCAAAGCTCCCACGGTATGGATCATGGTCTTTTCAACGCCATAGAATGCGTTCAGGACAGCCGCGAACACGCTGCCCCCAACCATGGCCGCAATCATGTAGGGCAACTTGGGAACAAAACGTTTAACCAGGATGCCAATAAGCAGCGTTGACAAGCTAACAGCCAGTACGTAGGGATTAATATCGCCTATCTGCCGAACGAACATTTCCAGAATATTGAAGAATGGCGTACCGCGGGGAATGGGCAAACCAAAGAAGTTCTTGATCTGGCTGCCCGCAATAAGCATTGCTGCGCCAGCCGTAAATCCAATCACGACGGTATGCGAGATGAAATTGACCAGCACCCCCATGCGCGCCAGCCCCAAGGCAAGCTGGAACAAGCCTGTCAGGAAAGTCAGGGTGAGCACCATGCTGATGAACTCCGGCGAGCCGGGGTGTGCAAATGGGCTGACCGAGGCAAACACCGCAATGGAAATGGCGGTCGTGGGACCGGATACCAAATGCCATGATGAACCGAACAGCGCGGCCACGACGGCCGGCGCCATGGCCGCGTAGAGTCCGTATTCAGGCGGCAAACCGGCAATGGTGGCAAATGCGACAGCCTGAGGCAGGACAATCAGCGCACCTGTAAGGCCTGCCATTGTATCGGAGCGCGTGGTGTCGGCATTGACCATCGGCCACCAGCGCAAGAACGGGAAAACTCGGTAAACCCAGAGAGGGCAGGAAGAAGCGTATTTGGAAAGGATATTCTGTAGCATAGTGGCCGCCATTTTAATGCCTGGCGCGGCTTTACGCCAGAATTCACCCCCGTCTTGCGGGAACACAAAGCAGGGAGCGCGACCATCCGCGCTATCCACCGAGCTTCCCGCCGTTTTCCTTACTTCATTGAAATTTTGCCGCCCGCCGCCTTGTAAGCTTCAATGCCCCCTTCAACAAAGCGGGCTTTGATGCCTTCGGCATGCAAGCGGTCGACAATACTGTTGGAAACGGCTCCGCCGCGCACGCAGTAGATAACCACTTCCTGTGTTTTCGGCAAGGCGCCAATCCAGGCGTCTATTTTTTCCGGGTTTTTCCAGAATGCACCGGGAATGGCTTCATTCGATGCAGCATGGTCCGCTTCGCGCCGCACATCCAGTACAAGCACATCATCCGGGTTCAGGTCTTGGGGTTTGATGGTACGTTCCATATTGTCCTCACATAACAAGGGCGTAACTTAAACCAAGCGCTGCGCAGACACCAATGACTTTCATGATGTCCGCCTTGTATTTCCACAGCGCGATGAAAGCCGCAATGGCGACGACGAGCGAAAACCACTCGAATTTACCGCTGAATGGCGCAACTGCAGTGGCCTGAGGCCAGAAAGCATGCCAGGCGAAGAACATCGCCAGATTGAGTATTACGCCAACGACAGAGGCGGCAATCCCCGTCAGCGGCGCGGTATACCTGAGTTCATTGCGTGTGGCTTCCACCATCGGCCCCCCGGCCAGGATAAACAGGAAAGAAGGCATCAGGGTGAAGAAAGTCGCCACCGCCGCACCAGCCAGCCCGGCAGCAATCGGGTTGCCGAGTACCTCTTTGCTGACACCGCCAAGATAGCCCACCCAAGTCACCACCATGATCAGCGGTCCCGGTGTGGTTTCGCCCAGCGCCAAACCATCCATCATCTGCGATCCAGACAGCCAGCCGAAATGTTCGACTCCACCCTGGTACACGTAGGGAAGCACGGCATACGCACCACCAATGGTGAGGAAGGCCGCCTTGGTAAAGAATGCCCCCATGTGACCAAGTGTCTCCTGGCCCCCGATGACAAACATGGCTACCAACCAGACCAGCACGAAAACGACCAGTTTGAGTGCCAGCTTGCCCCACGAAAACTTGGCATGCGCAGGCGTCGGCGTATCGTCGTCGATCAGCGCGGGTCCATAAACCTTGGTGCTAGCACCGTGCCCACCTCCGCCCTTGAATTTTGCGGGTGCGACTTTACCCCCAATGGCACCGAGAATTCCTGCCGACAGCACAATCCAGGGGAAGCCGATATGGAAGAAGAAAATGCCAACAAAAGAGAGTGCCGCCATGCCCCACAAGACCTCGTTTTTCAATGCGCGTAAGCCGATGCGCCAGGCCGCAAAAAGCACCACCGCCACCACCGCCGGCTTGATGCCATAGAAGATTCCTTGTACCAGAGGCACATCACCATAGGACAGATACACCCCGGCCAACAGGGACAACATCCCAAACGCCGGCAGAAAGAACAGCACACCTGCCACTAGCGCACCACGAACGCCGTGCATCAGCCAAGCAATATAGATCGCAAGTTGAATCGCCTCGGGCCCAGGCAGCAGCATGCAGTAATTGAGCGCATGCAGATAACGATGCTCGGAAATCCAGCGGCGCTTCTCCACCAGTTCCTGATGCATCATGGCGATCTGTCCGGCGGGGCCGCCAAAGCTGATGAAGCCGAGTTTGAGCCAGTATTTGAATGCCTCGCCCAGGGTAACGGGAGCAGGTGCGCTTTGCGGTACAGTGTCCACGAGTTGCCCTCCAAAAGAATGGATCAGTTTTTTAAAATTGCTTCGTTGCCAAGCTTGGACGGGGCACCGTCTTGCTGAAAAGACTTCAGGGCGCCGGGGGGTGGCGCCCCGACGGAACTGATTATAAGGACAAGGAACGGAAACTAAGCACCGAACTGTTTATCCAGCGTGGTTTTGAGTTTGGCGAAATCCAGCTCGCCGATTTTCTTTTCCAGGATCGTGCCGTCCTTGCCGATGAGAAAGCTGGTAGGGGTAAGGCTGACATTGCCGAAAGCTGCTACCGCCTCGCCTTTGATATCCAGCGCCACCGGAAAAGGCAGTTGCCGATCCTGTGCAAACTTGAGCACATAATTGGGCGGGTCGTAGGGCATCGCCACTGCGATGACGACAAGGCCTTTATCCTTGTACTGCTTGTAGGTTTCGATGATGTCCGGCATTTCCTTGATGCACCCCGGGCAGGAAGTCGACCAGAAATTGACTAGCACCATCTTCCCGCGCAAATCATTCAGGCTGATTTTCTCGCCGGTAATTGTCGTGAAAGTTTGGGCCGGCGCACGCGGCTTCTCGATCAGCGTGTAAATCAGCACGCCGCCGATGAAGAAGGCGAACAGCGCGGTAACAATGAATTTTGTCTTGGTCATGAGTAGGAGCGCATCAGCCTGATGTAATGTTCGGCGGAATAATTGAAATAGGCGATCTCTTCCGCCGTCAGTTCCCGCACCAGCTTGGCGGGCCGGCCCAGATACAAATAGCCGGACTCCAGCACTTTACCTTCCGGCACCAGCGAACCCGCCCCCAGCAGCACATGTTTTTTGACCAGCGCCCGATCGAGAATGATGGAACCCATGCCGATCAGGCACTCATCCTCGATTGTGCAGCCATGCAGGATGACCGTATGCCCCACCGTCACGCGCGCTCCCACGATAAGCGGCCCGCCTGTTGGATCGGCTGCCGTCTTGTGCGAAACGTGCAGCACGGAGTTGTCCTGGATGTTGGTACTTTCGCCGATATAGATGTGATTCACATCACCGCGCACCACCGCGCCAGGCCACACCGAGGCGTTTTCTCCCAGCTTCACTTCGCCGATGACGGTGGCGCGCGGATGCACCCAGGCTCCGGGGGCCAGTTCGGGATGAATGCCGTTAAATGGGGTAATCGCCTGCGAATCCATATGATCAAAATGGTTGAAATGCCTGCCAACTACCCAATTATAATGACTCGGAGAGCTTTCCTATGCGCCCTCCGCGCCCTCTGTGTAAATGCCTTTAGGTTTAAACATGAATCCTTTGCTCGATTTTTCCGGCCTGCCGCGCTTCCCCGATATCCAACCCGAACACGTCACGCCTGCCGCGGATGAACTGCTGGCATCCTGCCGCAAAATCGTTGATGAAAGCGTTGCGGACAGAAGCGAACCTGACTGGAAAAGTTTTGTTGGCCCAATGGAAGATGCCAACGAGCACCTCTCCCGCGCCTGGGGTCAGGTCTCGCACCTGCACAGCGTAATGGACAGCCCGGAGCTGCGCGAGGCGTACAACGAAAACCTGCCCAAGATCACCCAGTACTACGCCGAACTGGGCCAGCATGAAGGTCTTTTCCGCAAATTCAAGGCGCTGAAAGATTCACCTGCCTATGCCTCCCTGACCGCAGCGCAGCAGAAAATCGTCGATAACGAATTGCGCGATTTCCGCTTGGGCGGTGCCGAGCTGCCGGACGCCAACAAGAAGCGCTTCATGGAGATCCAGCAGCAACTTGCCGCACTGTCCGCCAAATTCGAGGAAAACATCCTCGACGCCACCAACGCCTTCGCGCATTACGTGGAAAACCGCGACGACCTTGCCGGCCTGCCCGAAGATGTCCTAGAGATGGCACGCGCCATGGCTGAAACAGACGCTAAACCCGGCTGGAAATTCACCCTGCACATGCCTTCCTACCTGCCAGTGATGCAGTACGCTGACAACCGTGGCCTGCGTGAAACCCTCTACCGGGCCTATGTCACCCGCGCTTCTGAATTCGGCCCGGCAAACCTCGACAATACCGGACTCATCCGCGACATCGTCAGGCTGCGCCGCGAGGCTGCCCGCATGCTGGGCTTCAACAACTACGCCGAAGTTTCGCTGGAACCCAAGATGGCTGAAACCCCGGACCAGGTACTGGGTTTCCTCAATGAACTCGCCACCCGGGCAAAACCCTATGCCGAGCGCGACATGAGTGAGCTCCGTGAATTCTCCGCCAAAGAATTGGGGTTGGCGGATTTGCAGGCATGGGATATCGCCTACGCCAGCGAGCAATTGCGTGTGGCGCGTTACAGTTTCTCCGACAACGAGGTAAAGCAGTATTTTGCCGAGCCCAATGTGCTGACTGGCATGTTCAAGGTGGTGGAAACGATCTATGGCCTGGATATTCGCCCGGCTAAAGCACCGGTATGGCACGCGGATGTGAAATTTTTCGACGTCAGCGACCACACCGGCAAGAAGATCGGTGAGTTCTACCTTGATCTGTATGCCCGTGCCAGCAAGCGCGGAGGCGCCTGGATGGATGATGCCATTACCCGCCGCCGCAAGAACGATGCCATCCAGACGCCAGTGGCCTATCTCAACTGCAACTACACTGCGCCGATAGGCGGCAAACCCGCACTATTCACACATGACGAAGTCATCACCCTGTTCCACGAATTCGGCCATGGCCTGCACCATCTGCTGACGAAAATCGAGGACCTAGGGGTGTCCGGCATCAACGGTGTGGAATGGGATGCGGTTGAACTGCCCTCGCAATTCATGGAAAACTTCTGCTGGGAATGGGATGTGTTGCGTCACATGGCCAAACATGTGGACACCGGCGCACCACTACCGCGCGAACTGTTCGACAAGATGCTGGCAGCCAAGAATTTCCAGGCCGGCATGCAGACCATGCGCCAGATCGAGTTCTCGCTGTTCGACATGCACCTGCACCGCGACTTCGACCCCGATGGCGGCGAAAGTGCGTTGGACCTGCTGAACATCATCCGAGCCCAGGTGGCAGTGGTCGTGCCTCCGGCCTATAACCGCTTCCCCAACAACTTCTCGCACATCTTTGCCGGCGGCTATTCCGCAGGTTATTACAGCTATAAGTGGGCGGAAGTACTGTCGGCCGACGCCTATGCCCTGTTCGAGGAAAATGGCGTGCTCAACCCCGAGATCGGCCATCGCTTCTGGAGCGAAATCCTCGCCCAGGGCGGCGCCCGTCCGGCCATCGAGTCCTTCAAGGCCTTCCGTGGACGCGAACCAACCATCGACGCCTTGCTGCGGCATAACGGCATGGGCTGAATTTTTCATTGATTTTGCCGTTAAGGCTTGTGTTAACTACCGTCCCAATGGCTAACATGAAAACGCTAACCGTTGTACTGATGTTGCTGGCTCTGCCTGCCTCCGCCGAGCAGGTTTACCGTTGGCTGGATGCGCAGGGAAATGTGAACTTCTCCGACCAGCCGCCGCCCCCGAGCGCCAAGAATGCCTCCGAGAAAAGCTATAAAAGCAACAGCATTGAGGGCCATATCACCCCTGAAATGTTGCAGGCCAAGCTAAGCAATCCGGTCACCCTTTACGCATCCCCAACCTGCGGCACCCCCTGTGACCGGGTAAAAGCCCATCTTGCTCGCCGCAACATACCGTACGACAACAAAGATCCCTCTTCTGACAAAAATGCCGAGGCGGCCATACGC
>JAHENE010000050.1 GCA_024643305.1 Thiobacillaceae bacterium
CGGACGACGATCTGCCCCTGGTTTCTACCGTAACCGGCATCTGGCCGTCGGCCAACTGGTTCGAACGCGAGGCGTTTGATCTGTTCGGCATCGTGTTCGAAGGGCATCCAGACTTGCGCCGCATCCTGACTGACTATGGATTTGTCGGCCATCCGTTCAGAAAGGATTTCCCCCTCTCGGGACATGTGGAAATGCGTTATGACCCGGTGCAGCAGCGCGTGATCTACCAGCCGGTATCTATTGAACGCCGTGAGATTACCCCGCGCATCGTGCGCGAAGAACACTACGGGGAAGGCCGCTGATGGCTGAAATCCGCAACTACACAATGAACTTCGGCCCACAGCATCCGGCGGCGCATGGTGTGCTGCGCCTGGTGCTGGAGCTGGATGGCGAAGTGATCTGCCGCGCCGACCCGCACATCGGCCTGCTACATCGTGCCACCGAGAAACTGGCAGAGCACAAGACCTTCATCCAGTCGGTGCCCTACATGGACCGCCTCGATTACGTGTCCATGATGTGCAACGAGCACGCCTACGTCATGGCCATCGAGAAGCTGGCCGGTATCGAGGTGCCGTTGCGTGCCCAGTACATCCGCGTGATGTTCGACGAGATTACCCGCATCCTCAACCATTTGTTGTGGATCGGCGCGCATGCGCTGGACGTGGGTGCGATGACCATGTTCCTCTACTCCTTCCGCGAGCGCGAGGATCTGATGGACTGCTACGAAGCCGTGTCCGGCGCGCGCCTGCATGCAGCCTACTATCGGCCGGGCGGAGTGTACCGCGACCTGCCGGACAGCATGCCGCAATACCAGGCCTCCAAGTACCACAATGCCGAGGCGGTGAAGAAGCTCAATGAAAACCGCCAGGGTTCGATGCTCGATTTCATCGAGGATTTCACCAATCGTTTCCCCGGCTATGTCGACGAATACGAAACCCTGCTGACCGACAACCGAATCTGGAAACAGCGTACGGTGGGTATTGGCGTGGTGTCGCCAGAACGCGCGCAGGCGCTGGGCTTTACCGGCCCCATGCTGCGTGGTTCCGGTGTTGAGTGGGATTTGCGCAAGAAGCAGCCGTATGAAGTTTATGACCGCATGGATTTCGATATTCCCGTGGGCACCAACGGCGACTGCTACGACCGCTATCTGGTGCGCATGGAGGAATTCAGGCAGAGCAACCGCATCATCAAGCAGTGCGTGGACTGGCTGCGCAAGAACCCCGGCCCGGTGATCACCGATAACCACAAGTTTGCGCCCCCATCCAGACTGGACATGAAACAAAACATGGAAGAGCTGATTCACCACTTCAAGCTTTTCACCGAAGGTATGCACGTCCCAGAAGGCGAGTGCTATGCGGCGATTGAACATCCCAAGGGCGAGTTTGGCATTTACCTCGTGTCTGACGGCGCCAATAAACCCTATCGCCTGAAAATTCGCGCCCCCGGTTTTGCGCATCTTGCTGCGCTGGATGAAATGAGCCGCGGCCACATGATTGCAGACGTGGTGGCGATTATTGGTACGCAAGATATCGTATTTGGCGAGATTGACCGTTAATTATGCTGAGTTCCGAATCCCTCGCCCTCATCGACAAGGAAGTTGCCAAGTACCCGGCAGAACAGCGCCAGTCTGCGGTCATGTCCGCGCTGCGCATTGCGCAGGTGGAAAAGGGCTGGCTGTCCAATGAAGTCATGGACTTCATCGCGCATTACCTCGGTATGCAGCCCATTGCCGTGTATGAAGTGGCAACCTTCTACAACATGTACAACACCCAGCCGGTGGGCAAGCACAAGCTTTGCGTATGCACCAACCTGCCGTGCAAGTTGATGGGTGCGGATGCCATCGCTGAAAAGCTCAAGAAAAAACTGGGCGTGGAGTTTGGTGAAACCACCGAGGATAAGCAATTTACCCTGGTGGAAGGCGAGTGCATGGGCGCCTGCGGTGATGCGCCGCTGCTGCTGGTCAACAACCATCGCATGGAAAGCTTTCTCAACGAAGAGAAAGTTGAAGCGCTGCTGGACGAGCTGAAGGGCAAATAAGCATGGTCATTCAAGGCGGTCCAGTCATTTTTAACACGCTGCATCTTTCCGATTCATGGAAGCTGTCGTCCTATGAGAGCGCGGGCGGTTATTCTGCGCTGAAGAAAATCCTCGCTGAAAAGACACCGGCCGAGACCATCATAGCCGAAGTCAAAACTTCTGCTCTGCGCGGGCGTGGCGGTGCAGGCTTTCCCACCGGCTTGAAGTGGAGCTTCATGCCGCGCCAGTTTCCTGGCGACAAGTACGTTGTGTGCAACTCCGACGAGGGCGAGCCGGGCACCTTCAAGGATCGCGACATCATGCGCTACAACCCGCATGCGCTGATCGAGGGCATGATCATCGCCGGCTATACCTTGGGCGCCAAGGCGGGATACAACTACATTCACGGCGAAATATTCGACATCTACGAAGGCATGGAACGTGCGGTGGAAGAGGCGCGCGCAGCCGGCTATTTGGGTGACAACATCCTGGGTTCGGGTTTCAGCTTCAATCTATATAATCACCATGGCTACGGCGCCTACATCTGCGGCGAGGAAACCGCGCTCCTGGAATCCATCGAGGGCAAGAAAGGTCAGCCGCGCTTCAAGCCGCCGTTCCCGGCAAGCTTTGGCCTCTATGGCAAGCCGACAACAATCAACAACACCGAAACTTTTGCCAGTATTCCCTACATCATGCGCGAGGGCGGGCAGAAGTTTCTGGAACTGGGCAAGCCCAACAACGGCGGCACCAAGCTGTTCTCCGTATCCGGCCACGTGGAAAAGCCCGGTAATTACGAAGTCTCGCTGGGCACGCCTTTCTCCGAACTGCTGCAAATGGCGGGCGGCATCAAGGGGGGGCGCAAACTGAAAGCAGTCATTCCTGGTGGCTCATCCGCACCGGTGTTGCCGGGCGAAATCATGATGGACTGCACCATGGACTTCGATTCCATCGCCAAAGCCGGCTCCATGCTGGGTTCCGGTGCCGTGATCGTGATGGACGAATCCGTGTGCATGGTGCGCGCGCTGGAGCGCCTTTCCTATTTTTATTTCGAGGAATCCTGCGGACAGTGCACCCCCTGCCGCGAGGGTACCGGCTGGATGTACCGTGTTGTGCATCGTATTGAGCACGGCCAGGGCCGGCCGGAGGATTTGGAACTGCTGGACAGTGTTGCCGCCAACATCGCCGGCCGCACCATCTGCGCGTTGGGCGACGCTGCTGCCATGCCGGTGCAGGGCATGCTCAAGCATTATCGACATGAGTTCGAACACCATATCGAACACAAGAAATGCATGGTGTAAGGAATGGCATTGAATATCGAAATCGACGGCCAGCAGACTGAAGTGGAACCGGGCACAACGGTGATGGATGCCGCGCACAAGCTCGGCATTTACATCCCACATTTCTGCTACCACAAGAAACTGTCCATCGCCGCCAACTGCCGCATGTGTCTGGTGCAGGTGGAAAAAGCGCCCAAGCCGCTTCCAGCCTGTGCCACACCAGTATCCGACGGCATGAAGGTGATGACCCGTTCAGATTACGCCATCCAGGCACAGAAGGGTGTGATGGAGTTTCTGCTCATCAACCACCCGCTCGACTGCCCGATCTGCGACCAGGGCGGTGAATGCCAGTTGCAGGATCTTGCGGTAGGTTACGGCAGCAGCAGTTCGCGCTACGCCGAGCCCAAGCGCGTGGTGGTCGAAAAAAACCTCGGACCACTGGTGTCCACCGAAATGACACGCTGCATCCATTGCACGCGCTGTGTCCGCTTCGGCCAGGAAATCGCCGGCATCATGGAAATGGGCCAGGCATTCCGCGGCGAGCATGCCGAGATCATGCCCTTCATCGACAAGACGATCGATTCTGAGCTTTCCGGCAACATCATCGATCTGTGTCCGGTCGGTGCATTGACCAGCAAGCCTTTCCGCTACGCTGCCCGCAGTTGGGAGCTGTCGCGTAGAAAAGGCGTGAGCCCGCATGATTCGCTTGGGTCCAACCTACAAATACAGGTCAAGAGCGGTCGGGTGATGCGCGTGCTGCCGCTCGAAATCGAAGATATCAACGAGTGCTGGCTGTCGGATCGCGACCGCTTCTCCTATGAAGGCTTGAACAGCGAAGACCGCCTGACCCAGCCCATGGTCAAGGAAAACGGCCAATGGGTGGTAGCCGACTGGCAGACCGCACTGAATCTGGTTGCCAGCCGTTTGCGTGAAATCCAGGTCAAAGACGGTGCCGAACAGCTCGGTGCGCTGGCTTCTCCCATGCAGACGGTGGAAGAACTTTATCTGCTGCAAAAGCTGATGCGCGAGCTGGGCTCCGGCAACGTTGACCACCGTTTGCGTCAATCCGATTTCCGCCTCGACAGTCAGGCGCACGGAGCTTTCTGGCTCGGCATGAACGTGGCAGATCTCAACAAGTTGGACCGTTTCCTGGTGGTGGGCTCGGTGCTGCGCAAGGATCATCCGCTGCTGGCGCTGCGTCTGCGCCAGGCTGTGCGTCATGGCGCTGGCATGAACCTCATCAATCCGGTAGTCGAGGATTACCTGTGCAAGGTGGCCAACAAGGCCATCGTATCACCCGACGGTATTGTCAATGCACTGGCAGGCTTGGTGCGTGCGCTGGCCGAGGCAAAAGGCGAGAGCGTTCCTGCGATGGCTGGCAACGCTGAAGTCACCCCTGAACTCAAGGCGATTGCCGACAGCATGGCGGGCGGCGAGAACAAGGGCATTTTCATCGGCAATCTGGCACAGCATCATCCGCGTTTTGCCGAGATGGCCGCGCTGGCCCAGGAGGCTGCGCGTTTGTGCGGTGCAAAGCTGGGTGTATTGGGCGACTCAGGAAATGGCGTGGGTGCAGTTGCCGCAGGTGCCATTCCATCGCGTAGCGCCATGGGTGCGCAAGGTATTACCGGCATGAACGTGGGCGAAATGCTCGCCGCGCCGCGCAAGGCCATGGTGCTGTTGGGCACAGAGCCTGAGTATGACTGTCACGACCCCCTTGCTGCGCTGGCCGCTGTGCAGCAGGCAGAATTCGTAGTGGCGCTGTCACCCTACAAACACGGTGCGCTGGATTACGCTGATGTGCTGCTGCCGGTTTCTCCATTTACCGAAACCTCCGGTACGTTCATCAATGCCGAAGGCCGCGTGCAAAGCTTCAATGGCGCGGTCAAGCCGCTGGGCGAAACCCGTCCTGCCTGGAAAGTGCTGCGCGTGATGGGTAATCTTCTGAATCTGCCCGGCTTCGACCAGGATTCCAGCGAAGCCGTGCGAGATGAAGTGCTGGGCGCAGATGCGCAGGCAGGCGTCTGCAAGCTACTGAATAACAAGACAGAACCGGTTCAGGTAACACTTGCTGGCATGGACAAACTCGAACGCATCGGCGAAGTACCCATCTACCAGATGGACGCCATCGTGCGCCGTGCACCATCGCTGCAACGGACTGCAGATGCCGCTCCGCCGGTGGCGCGCGCTTCAGGCATGCTTTTGGAAAAGCTCGGCTTTGGAGAAGGCGGCATGGCCGTTATTCGCCAGGGACAGGGTTCTGTTGTGATTCGTATTGATCGCGACGATTGTCTGCCTGCCAACTGCGTACGCATTCCCGGTGCACATGATGTCACACAGTCCCTGGGTGCACTGTTCGGCGAACTGACCGTGGAGCGTGCCTGATGGAATTCATGCAGAACCTCCTCGGTGCATGGTGGACACCATTGTGGACACTGGTCAAGATCATGATCATTGTCATTCCGCTGATGCTGGCAGTCGCCTATGTGACCTACGCCGAGCGGAAAGTCATTGGCTGGATGCAAGTGCGTATCGGCCCCAATCGCGTGGGTTACCAGGGGCTGCTGCAGCCCATTGCAGACGGCTTGAAGTTGCTAATGAAGGAAATCATTATTCCTTCCGGGGCCAACAAGGGTTTGTTCATCCTCGGTCCTATCCTCGCCATTGCGCCGGCACTGGCCGCGTGGGCGGTGATTCCGTTTACCGACAAATGGGTGCTCGCGAATATTGATGCGGGCCTGCTGTATGTGATGGCGATCACCTCCATGGGCGTTTACGGCGTGATTGTGGCGGGCTGGGCTTCCAACTCCAAATACGCTTTCCTCGGTGCCATGCGCTCGGCTGCACAAATCGTGTCTTATGAAATCGCAATGGGGTTTGCCCTGGTCGGTGTGCTGATGGCAAGCCAGAGCTTGAACCTGGTCGATATCGTCAACGGCCAGGCGGGCGGCATACACCACTGGTATTTCCTGCCGCTCTTTCCGCTGTTCATGGTTTACCTGATTTCCGGTGTGGCCGAAACCAACCGCGCGCCGTTTGATGTAGCCGAAGGGGAATCCGAAATCGTTGCCGGTTTCCACGTGGAATATTCCGGTATGGCCTTCGCCGTGTTCTTCCTGGCGGAATACGCCAACATGATCCTGATCGCGGCGCTGACCACGCTGATGTTCCTGGGCGGCTGGCTGTCACCCTTTACCTTCCTGCCCGATGGGTTCATCTGGTGGGCGATGAAGGTGGCATTCGTGCTGTTCCTGTTCCTGTGGTTCCGGGCCACCTTCCCACGCTACCGCTACGACCAGATCATGCGCCTGGGCTGGAAAGTATTCATCCCGATTACCATCGTCTGGATTGTTGTCGTAGGCGGCATGATGCAGACACCGTACAAGCATTGGTTCCATTGAGGAGAATGAGATGAAACGACTCCTCAATATCCTCAACAGCCTGGTCTTGTGGGAACTGCTCAAGGGCATGCGCCTCACCGGCCGCTACATGTTCTCACGCAAGATCACGGTGCAGTTCCCGGAAGAAAAAACTCCGCAGAGCCCGCGCTTCAGGGGCCTGCATGCCCAGCGCCGCTATTCCAATGGTGAGGAGCGCTGCATTGCCTGCAAGTTGTGCGAGGCGGTGTGCCCGGCATTGGCGATCAAGATTGAAAGTGAGCAGCGCGCAGACGGTACGCGCCGCACCACGTTGTACGACATCGACCTGACCAAATGCATTTTCTGCGGTTTCTGCGAGGAGGCTTGTCCGGTAGATGCCATTGTCGAAACGCACATCCTGGAATACCACGGCGAGAAGCGCGGCGATCTGTACTACACCAAACCCATGTTGCTGGCGGTGGGCGACAAGTACGAAGCGGAAATTGCTGCACGCCGCGAACAGGACGCGAAATACCGGTGACATGATGACATTCGCTCAATTTATTTTCTACTTCTTTTCTGCCATCCTGCTTTTCGCCGGCCTGCGGGTCATTACCGCGCGCAATCCGGTTCACGCCGCGCTCAATCTGGTATTGGCATTTTTCACCGCCGCTGGTTTATGGATGACACTGGAAGCCGAGTTTCTCGCCATTACCCTGGTGCTGGTTTATGTCGGCGCGGTCATGGTGCTGTTCCTCTTTGTGGTGATGATGCTCGACATCAACCTGGACAAACTGCGAGAAGGTTTCTGGGATTATTTGCCTCTGGCCCTGCCTGTCGCGATTCTGCTGATGCTGGAAATGACCGTGGTTCTGGGCGGACGTTTCTTCGGCCTGGACAAGACCGCTGCACCAGCTGCACATCCAGCCGGCTACAGCAATACCAAGGAGCTTGGGCGACTGATTTATACCCAGTACGTCTATGCGTTTGAAATTGCTGCTGTCATCCTGCTTGTGGCAATCGTGGCGGCAATCGCGCTCACTATGCGCAAGCGTAAGGACACTAAATACATCGATCCTGCCAAACAGGTTTCCGTCAAACGTGCGGATCGCCTGCGCATCGTCAAGATGGTAGCCGAGAAGAAGGGCGTGACAGGGGAGGAGCAGGGATGATTTCGCTATCGCATTACCTCATTCTGGGCGGGCTGCTGTTCACCATCAGCGTGCTGGGCATTTTCCTCAATCGCAAGAATGTCATCATCCTGTTGATGGCCATTGAATTGATGCTGCTTGCGGTCAACACCAACTTTGTCGCTTTTTCGCATTACCTGGGCGACACGGGCGGACAAGTTTTCGTGTTTTTCATCCTGACCGTTGCCGCGGCCGAGTCAGCCATTGGCCTGGCCATCCTGGTGGTGCTGTTCCGCAATCTGCACACCATCAATGTGGATGATCTGGACAGGTTGAAGGGCTGATCATGGATATGCAGACCTGGTACCTCATCGTTCCGCTGGCGCCATTGTTTGGCGCTATTATTGCCGGCCTGTTCGGCAAGTTTATCGGCCGCACCATGGCGCATGTAGTGACCATTGCCGGCGTGGCGCTCGCATTTGTTGCAGCGGTCGTGGTTTTCCAGGACGTGCATGCGGGCCACACCTTCAACGGCAGCGTTTATACCTGGATGACAAGTGGCGATGTGCGCTTTGAAGTCGGCTTTCTGATCGATCCGCTTACCACTATGATGTTGCTGGTGGTGACCTTCGTTTCGCTGATGGTGCATATCTATACCATCGGCTACATGCACGACGATCCGGGGTACCAGCGTTTCTTCAGCTACATCTCGCTGTTTACTTTTTCCATGCTCATGCTGGTGATGAGCAACAATTTCCTGCAACTGTTCTTTGGCTGGGAGGCGGTGGGCTTGGTGTCCTATCTGCTGATCGGTTTCTGGTACACACGTGATACTGCCATCTACGCCAACCTCAAGGCTTTCCTGGTCAATCGCGTAGGTGACTTTGGCTTCATTCTCGGCATCGGCCTGGTGCTGGCGCATTTCGGCACGCTGGATTATGCGACGGTGTTCGCGCGCGCGCCGGAATTGGCAAGCGGCCACATCAGCTTGCTGCCCGGCCACGAATGGTCGCTGATGACGGTTATCTGCATCCTCCTGTTCATCGGTGCCATGGGCAAGTCGGCGCAGTTTCCGCTGCACGTGTGGCTGCCGGATTCCATGGAAGGCCCCACACCGATCTCGGCGCTGATTCACGCTGCGACCATGGTGACTGCCGGTATTTTCATGGTTACGCGCATGTCGCCGCTGTTCGAGCTGTCCGATACGGCGCTCTCATTTGTTATGGTCATCGGTGCCATCACGGCGCTGTTCATGGGCTTTCTTGGCGTCATCCAGAACGACATCAAGCGCGTTGTTGCGTATTCCACGCTGTCGCAACTGGGTTACATGACCGTGGCGCTGGGCGCTTCGGCCTATTCGGTTGCGGTGTTCCACCTGATGACACATGCCTTCTTCAAGGCGCTGCTGTTCCTGGCGGCAGGTTCGGTCATCATGGGTGTGCATCACAATCAGGACATCCGCTACATGGGTGGCCTCAGGAAATACATGCCCATCACCTGGATCACTTCGCTGATCGGCTCGCTGGCCCTGATCGGCACACCTTTCCTGTCGGGTTTTTATTCCAAGGACAGCATCATCGAAGCGGTAGAGTTTTCGCACCTGGCAGGTTCCGGTTTTGCCTATATCGCTGTGGTTGCAGGCGTGTTCATCACTGCTTTCTACTCATTCCGCATGTACTTCCTGGTGTTCCACGGCAAGGAGCGCTTCCACAATGCGCATCACCAGCATCATGAAGTGCAGGAGCACGCGGATGACCACCATGACAACACGCCGCACGAATCTCCCTGGGTGGTGACCATTCCCCTATTGGCGTTGGCGGTTCCTTCGCTGGTGATTGGCTACATGACGATTGGTCCCATGCTGTTTGGCGAATATTTCGGCAATGCCATCTACGTTGCCGACCATCATCCGTCCATGCACGAGCTTGAGCATCATTTCCATGGTGCGGCTGCCATGGCGCTGCATGCCGTGACCACCTTGCCGTTCTGGCTGGCGGCATCAGGTGTCGGCACAGCCTGGTTTTTCTACCTCAAGCGCCAGGACATTCCGGCAATGCTTCAGCAGAAGTTCAGCTTCATCTACGCAATTCTGGAGCGCAAATACGGTTTTGATGAATTCAACGATTGGTTCTTTGCCGGCGGTGCCCGCAAGATCGGCGGCGGGCTGTGGCGTCGTGGCGACCAAACCGTCATCGACGGCTGGCTGGTCAACGGCACAGCCAGACTTATGGGGCATGTCTCCCGTCTCATCCGCCATGTGCAGTCCGGCTATATCTACCACTACGCCTTTGCCATGATCATCGGTGTGTTCGTTCTGGTGACATGGTTTGTCAGAGCCACGGCCTAAAGAAAGAAGAATATGTTTGGAATGCCTCCGCTCTCGCTAGTCATCTGGCTGCCCATCCTGGGGGGACTCGCCGTGCTGGCCACTGGTTCGGACAAGAATGCACCGCTTGCCCGCATGCTAGCCCTGATTGCGGCTGCACTTGGTTTTCTCGTTTCCATACCGCTTTATACCGGTTTCGATGTTGCCACCAGCGCCATGCAGTTCGAGGAGCTGGTTCCCTGGATTTACCGGTTTAACGTCAACTACCACTTGGGTGTGGACGGCATTGCCATGCCCTTTATCCTGCTCAACAGCTTTACCACGCTGTTGGTTGTTAAAGCGGGTTGGC
>JAHENE010000288.1 GCA_024643305.1 Thiobacillaceae bacterium
CTGCGGCCATGCTCATAACTGGCAGCTACTTCCTTGTCGGCCTCGCCGTGTTGGTTGGCATTGATGTTAAGCGTGGCCGCAGAGCGGCCTTGCGCCGATAACCTTGCACGATTTTCCATACCCGACTAAAATACTCGGGTAATTTGGGCTGAGGCCCTGAAGGAGAATCGAATGAGTGAACAACTAATTGAAGCCGTGAACGCAGGTGATGTCGCGCAAGCAAGCCAACTGCTGGCAGGCGGCGCTGATGTGAACGCACGTGACGCCTATGGTGCCACGGCGCTAATGCATGCTGCACACAGTGGCAATGCCGAAATGGTGGAAGCACTGCTCGCTGCAGGTGCGGAGGTCGATGCCAAGGATGAACTGGGCTGGACCGCCCTGATGAAGGCCTGTCACAACGCTGACCAAGATCGTGGTTTCCCCGAAATAGTCACGCGCCTCATTGCTTCAGGCGCAGACCCAGATGTAAAAATCACCTATGGCATTCGCCCGCTGATGCTGGCAGCCGGTTATGGCGAGACAGACGTTTGCCAAGCCTTGCTGGCAGGTGGTGCAGATGTGCTTGCCCGCAATGATGGCGGCCTGACTGCGCTGATGATGGTGAAGGACAAGTTCTATGTCGAAACCATAAATGCCCTGCATGCAGCCGAACGCGACGCGGGTGTGGGCGAGGGTAGTTGTTCGACCAAGAACGCACCGGATTCCAACGTCATTACTTTCCTCAAACCGCAAGTTCGCAACCCTGACCATTAATTCAGAATAAACATGGAAGATCCTGTCATCGCCCAGAAGGGCCCTTATGAACTTGTACTGGAGCCGGGCAGCTACTGGTTTTGCACCTGTGGTCGTTCCAAGAGCCAGCCTTTTTGCGACGGCTCGCATGAAGGTACCGGATTTGAGCCGAAAGAGTTCACAATCGTCGAAAAGCAGACTGTTTACCTGTGCGGCTGCAAGTGGTCTGCGGATATGCCGTTCTGCGACGGCGCGCACGAAAACCTCTAGCTTGTGGCGAAAAGGCGCGTCTGATAGCATTCAGGCCATGAACAAGCTGTTTGCCTACTTTTTTTATTTCTTTTTTCCCACGCCTCTGGCGGTCGGGAGGGAATGAATCAAGCCTCGCAAACATCCCCGAAAGACCGCCAGTGCCCCTGGCGGTTTTTTTGTTTTGGGGCGTGACTTAAGGAAGAACAACATGACGCATTACAAGACTGATGACACACGTATTGAGCAGGTGGGCGAATTGATTACTCCCATGCAACTAATGGATGACTTGCAAACGAGCGACACCGTCACGGAAACCGTGTTTCGCGCGCGCAACCAGATTCATGATGTGCTACGCGGCGCCGATGACCGGCTGGTGGTCATTGTCGGGCCCTGTTCCATCCATGACCCCAAGGCGGCGATGGAATATGCTACCTGGCTGAAGAACATCTCCGACGAACTCCAGCACGATCTGGTCATTATCATGCGCGTGTATTTCGAAAAGCCGCGCACGACGGTGGGGTGGAAAGGCCTCATCAATGATCCGCATCTGAATGAAAGTTTCGACATCAACGAAGGCCTGCATCTGGCGCGCAAGATCCTGCTCGACATCAACGAGCTGGGGCTGCCGGCCGCGACTGAATTTCTCGATCTGGTGTCCCCTCAATATATCGCCGACCTGGTGGCGTGGGGTGCCATTGGTGCGCGCACGACCGAATCGCAATCGCATCGGCAGCTGGCTTCGGGATCATCCTGCCCCATCGGTTTCAAGAACGGCACCGACGGCAACATCCGCATTGCGGTGGACGCGATCAAGGCGTCGGCCTCGCGCCACCATTTCATCTCCATCACCAAGTCCGGCCACGTCGCGGTGTTCAAGACGGCGGGCAACGAGGATTGCCATGTCATCCTGCGCGGCGGCAAACAACCCAATTACGATGCGGCCAGTGTTGAAGTCGCCTGCCAGGATCTTGCTGCAGCCGGGCTGCGCCAGCAGGTGATGATCGACCTCTCGCACGCCAACTCCAGTAAGCAATACCAAAAACAGATTGAAGTGGGCCAGGATGTGGCGAACCAGATTGCAGGGGGCGACCATCGCATCATGGGTGTGATGATCGAAAGCCATCTCAATCCCGGGCGCCAGGATCTTTGCCTGGACAGGAAGCTTGAATACGGGGTTTCCATCACCGATGCCTGCATCGGCTGGGATGACACCGTGCCCCTGCTGCGCGAACTTGCCGGTGCGGTCCGCAGCCGCCGCCTCAAGGAACCGCTGGAAGAGGAATAAAGCGGTTCGATCAGGAATAAAGCGGTAAAATAATCAAGGCGGGCCTCCCCGCATGACAGCCCCGTGAACCTGGTCAGGTCCGGAAGGAAGCAGCCACAGCGGAATGTTGTCAGTGCCGGGGTCAAGGCTCGCCCCCCAACTTTTTCGCCTATATTGACTAGGTGGATATCAAAAGACCTTTTCTCACATTGCTGGCAAGTGGATTGTGCTGGGTATCAGCCAGCCACGCAGCCAACGGAATCGCCATCGAAGCCGGTCGGGGTAACTCGACAGATATGGGAGGGGTTTCATTGACCCGTCAGTGGGAAAGCAAATGGTTTACTGAAGGCAAATGGTATCTCACCGGTTATTGGGAGGCGTCGGTGGGACGCTGGAATAGCAACGCTGTCGGGGGGCAGGAAATATGGGATGTCGGACTTACCCCGGTATTCCGGCTTCAACCCAAGAATACCAACGGCTTTCGTCCCTATGTTGAAGCTGCGGTTGGCATCCATCTTATCGACCATACGCATGTGAGCACCAGCCGGGATATGAGTACCGC
>JAHENE010000289.1 GCA_024643305.1 Thiobacillaceae bacterium
CGGCCTGCAATTGCAACAGGTCTTTCATTTCCCCGGTAACCGGCTTGCAGACGGGGCGCATTTGCTCCCAGTAAAAACGCTCGGCTTCGTTCATCTTGTCATCACGTTGCAATTTCATCGCCGGTTTCACTCCGTCATTGATGCAACGTTTGTAATCTGCCGAGAATTTGTCTGCCAATATTTTTTCTTCCGGCGTGAGGTAAGTTGCCGTGTATTCGTCCCATAGCTTGTCAATACCGGCCATGTCCTGCTCAATCTCTTCGTGCTGTTTTGGCATCTCTTTTTTGTAGGTTAATCCGGTCACCATTGCGGTTCGGATATGCAATACTTTTTCCTTGATATCGCCCAGTTGACGCATGGGTATGGTGCGGTCCTCATACACGGTGCGCAGGCTCTCGTTATTTTTTTTCATGCCACTTACACCCAGCACGCCAATTAATAGCATCAGGGAAACCACAATCGCAATAATGGTGATCAGGCGTGTTTTGACCGACATATCCTTGAAGATATTTAATTTGCTCATTAGTCCGGTTTTAACAACCTTGCCGTCCCTGATTGCCAGCCCTTTGGCCTTGCCTTCACGGAACAGGGCATAAGCGCGGTCTGAAGCTTCAACCGCCGTGCGCGAAGGTTTGCCGCGCACGGACATATAACCGGTGAGCTGGCCCCGTTCATAAACAGCGGTGGCGTTGGCCTGCACCCAGTAGTAATCGCCGTTCTTGCAGCGGTTTTTGACATAGCCCACCCAGGGGCGGCCGGACTTGAGTGTTGCCCAGAAATCGGCAAAGGCTTCCACCGGCATGTCCGGATGACGCACGATATTTTGCGGCTGACCCATCAGCTCTTCTTCCCGGAAGCCGCTGATGCGCTTGAAGTCTTCGTTGATGTAGGTGATCTTGCCCTGCAAATCGGTGATCGAAACAATCGAGTCCGTATCGGTCAGGACATATTCATTATTGGTAACAGGCATGTTGGAACGCATATTCTTCACCCTTGTAATTACTTTTTTTATATTAATTAATAATCAACCAGCCAGAACAAATCGCTACTGTCATGGCTTGGCACGGAGCAAGTCTGTCAATCTCACGGTTATTAGCGGCAGGAAATTTTAAATCTTTAATCTAAGGGGGAAATTCGGGGAGAAACGACGCATCGGCGATGATGCATATCGTCAGGACGACTACTTGAAAGAATCAGTCAGCCTTGGTATCAGGATAAGGATAAAGCATATTCATCGCCATGCTGTGCCCGGCTGTCTGCACTACACGAACGTGTTCACGGCGTAATTCGCGCGCATGTTTGAGTCCGCAGGAATGGGCAATCATCTCGATTTCCCTGTTCATGCCGGTCGCATAGTTGGCGACCCGCTGGAACTTTTCCTGCACCACCAGTCCGCGCTGCAATCGTTTGTTGTGCGTGGTGATGCCGGTGGGGCAGGTATTGTTATGGCAGCGCATCGCCTGTATGCAGCCGAGCGAAAACATGAAGCCGCGCGCGGTATTGACGAAATCAGCACCGGTGCAGAGTGCCCAGGCCGCATTGGCCGGTGTAACCAGCTTGCCCGAGGCCACCACTTTAATCCGTTGTCGGAGTCCGGCAGCGATCAGATCATCCACCACGCGCGGTAGCGCTTCCATAATCGGCAAGCCCATGTGGTCGGCCAGCACCTGGGGAGAAGCACCGCTGCCGCCCTCGCCGCCGTCGATCGCCAGAAAGTCCGGCGCATAGTCCTGACCCCGGCGCAACACAGCTTCGCACAAAGAATGACTAAATTCCCAGCCGCCTATCGCGGTCTTGACCCCCACCGGCTTGCCTGTCAGCTCGCGTATCATATGTACACGGTCAAGCAGCTCCCCAATATTGGAAATATCCGAATGACGGTTGGGGCTCAGTGAATCCTGCCCGACGGGTATGCCGCGGATCTTTGCAATCTCTTCGGTTATTTTGCTGCCGGGTAACACGCCGCCCTTGCCCGGTTTTGCGCCCTGCGACAGTTTTATTTCAAATGCGCTAACGTGCTTAGCCAATGCCAGCGCGCGTTCTTTTGAAAATTCGCCATGCTCATCCCGTATGCCATACCGTGCCGTTCCGATCTGCATAATAATTTCACTGTTGCCCGAAAGGTGGTGCGGTGACAATCCGCCCTCACCGGTATCCAGCCAGCAACCCGCCACCGCAGCCCCCCTGGAAAGCGCCTGCACTGCGGGAGCCGACAGGGCACCGAAACTCATCCCGCTGATATTGACAAGTGAACGCGCACTGTAGGGTTCGCGGCAATATCCCTCACCAATGACAACAGGCGGCGAAGCGAGTTGCTCAGAATCGAGAACCGGAAACGGTGCGTTGACGAAGATGATGGAGCCGGGTTCGCGCAGGTCGTTGGTAGAGCCGAAACCGACGACCCCGCCTACCCCTTTTGCCGTGCGGTAAACCCAGTTTCGCGCGGCGCGATTGAAAGGCATTTCATCGCGCTCGCCCGCGATGAAATACTGGCGAATGTAATCGCCCTGCCTTTCCAGGAAAAAACGCAAACGGCCAATCAGCGGATAATTGCGCAAAACAGAATGCTTTTTTTGCACCACATCGCTGACCAGCCAGAACAACATCAACGCAATAATCACAAATGCAAGCAGTGTGCCGATACCATATCCAACGATATGCGTCATAAATGCTCCACAGTTATTAAATTAATAATTATTAAATAAAATCAAATAGTTATAACAACACAACAGATGCTATTGCTGTTGCTGGCAGTAGCGGGCCGCAAAGCCGTGGACGGTTACTTTTTACGCGC
>JAHENE010000051.1 GCA_024643305.1 Thiobacillaceae bacterium
ACATCAGCACACACAATTCAGCCAGCGAGGCGCTGTCACCTTCTACCGGACCATAAGACTGTTCGAACACGAGGCTTGCCGAAAGCGAGAATGGATCGAGTCGTGAATAGCGCGCGCCCAGAAATGAGGTAAGAATCATGATCCCTTTGGAATGGATTGGCCCCCCAAGCTCTGACTCGCGCTCAATGTCTATGACATTTCCTTCGCCTATACGTACTGTGGCGGTAATGCGCACCGGATGGGCGAACATGAAATCGACCAGGTTGACGACCGCAATCCCGTTGATCTGGCCCATAACCTCGCCCGTAACTGAGATCAACCGGTTTCCGCGCAGAATCTCCTCGTGGAACTTGCTGCGCAAACGGTCCCCTCGGTATATCTGCGCCTGAAGCGCGGATTCGATGTCGGCACGCGCGACGATATTGCGCCCAGCCTGCGTCGCGTAATGATTGGCTTCCTGCAACAAGTCGGTGATCAAGCGCCGGCTGGTCGTGAGCTTCTCGGCATCGCCGGCAAGGCGTGCGCTATGCTCGATCACGCGGGCGACTGCGTCGCGTTCAATGGGGAGAAGCCTGGCGCTTTTTGCCAGCGTGGCGATGAATCGTGCATATAGACGTATGCCATCGTCATCACGAACCATTTCATTTTCAAAATCTGCTGCGATTTTGAACAGTTCTTCGAAGTCAGGATCCAGCGCCCTAAGCAGGTAATAAATGTGGGGATCTCCAACCAGAACCACTTTTACATTCAGTGGCATTGCCTCGGGTTCCAGCGACATGGTGCTGAGGAGGCCATACACCTGTCCTAGTGATTCGGTGCGCACCTGATGTGAGCGCAGCGCGCGTTTCAAACCTTCCCAGGCATAGGGCTGGGTCAGTACCTTGAGCGCATCCAGCACCAGGTAGCCACCGTTGGCACGGTGCAGCGCACCGGCCTTGATCAGGGTGAAATTGGTAACCAGCATGCCCAACTGGGGGATGTGATCCAACCTGCCCACGAGATTGGGGAAGATCGGGTTGTCCTCGAACACGACAGGTGCTGTTTTGGCGGCGCTGTTGTCCACCAGCAGATTGACCTGGTAGCGGTTAAGCGACAGTGTGCCGCTGATGACGATATTGGTGATGTCGCCTTCAGTCTTGGGTTGTTCCCGAAGTTGCTCGCCCACCTCGATGATGTCGCGCAGCACATCGGCCAGAAATGCCTGAACATTGGCAAGGTCGCCGTAGTTTTGCAGAAGTTCCTCAATCAGGTGTCCTACTGCCAAGCCCAGGGTTTCGCGATTGACTTCCTTGATGCGCATCAGGAGTTCGCGGCGCCAGCGGGGAAACTGCAGGATTAATTGCTTCAGACGCTCGGTGTATTTATCGATGAGCTCATTGAGGCGCTCCTTCTCGCTTTCCGGGAGTTTGTCGAACTCATCGGGAGACATATCCTTCTCGCCTAGAATGGGCGCAAAAGCGAAGCCGTGAGGTGTACGCAGCAAAACAATTTTGTCCTGCATCGCAGACTCGCCGAGCTCATTCAGGGCGCCTTCTTCCTTCTTCTTGAATTCTTCATGCAGGGCATCGATGCGTCCGCTGTATTCCTCATCCTCGAATGCAGCCGGAATAACCTTGGCCAATTCCGAGACGAACTGTTTAAGATGTTCCTTCAATTGCATTCCGCGGCCTGGCGGCACTTCCAGCAGGCGTGGCTTGTTCGGTTCGGCGAAATTGTTGACGTAGCACCAATCGCTTGGCGCAGGCTCGGTTGCGGCCCTGGCTTCAAGCAGGTGGTGTACCAGCGAATGGCGACCACTGCCGGGTTCTCCGTGGACAAACAGGTTGTAGCCGGGGCGTTTGATGTCGACGCCGAACTCCAGCGCCTTCCTGGCCCGTGACTGCCCGATAATTTCCGTACTGTCCATCATCTCGACGGTAGTCTCGAATTCGAGCAGTGAAAGATCGCAGTGCTTGTAAAGTGATTGTGCGCCCAGCGCCTTGATTTCAGGCATTCTTTTTCTCCATTTTTGTGCGATGGATTGTCTTGTATGGGGGGATCGTTCTTATTGCCTTCACTCTCTCAATATATACCCTGTATCTGATTTCATCAGCCAGACATCAAACAGTTGGCGGATATTGGGCATGCATGGCAGCTATAAAGAAAAATCGCCCATAAGTTCCAAGGTTACCTGTCTATGATTGAAATCGATGCGTCCTTTGGCGAGGGCGGCGGCCAGATCCTGCGCAGCGCGCTCAGTCTGTCGGTGATTACCGGCAAGGCCATGCGTCTTAGCAGCATCCGTGCCCGTCGCCCCCAGCCGGGACTGAAGCCACAGCATCTGAAGGCGGTCGAAGCGGCAGCCCAGATAAGTGATGCCCATGTAGAGGGCGCAGACCTGGGCGCTCAAATACTTACCTTTCAACCGCAAAGCCTAAATGGCGGCGAATATGTCTTCGATATTGGTACGGCCGGCTCGGTCAGTTTGCTGCTGCAGACAATCTGCCTTCCCCTCAGTTTTGCCGGCCAGCCTTCCCGGCTTACGCTCATTGGCGGTACCCATGTCCCCTGGAGCCCCTGCTATCACTATTTGGTTTGGCAATGGCTGCCATATCTGGCCAAGGCCGGCTATCGCGTGCATTGCAGCCTGGAACGCGCCGGCTTTTACCCGCCGGGTGGTGGCCTGGTTCACGCGGAGATTTCCCCGGGCCGTCACCTATCAGCATTGAATATCACTCAAAGGGGGCGCTTGCTGCACATCCGCGGCCTTTCCGCAGTCGGGCGGCTGCCGCTTTCGATTGCCGAACGGCAGCGCAAGCAGGCGGTCGACAAACTAAGCGATCTTGATGTGCCGCTGGAAATCGAGGTCGCGGAAGTGTCCTCTGCTTCCCCCGGAACATTCATTGTCTTGCAGGCGGAGTTTGAAAACAGTCGCTGCTGTGCCTTCGCGTTGGGCGAAAGGCACAAACTGGCAGAACGGGTGGCAGACGAAGCGGTCGAGGAATTACGTGCGGATATCGCTTCCAGTGGCGCCATTGATGCCTGGCTGGGTGATCAGTTATTGTTGCCACTATCCTTTGTGCCGGGCAGGTCGGCTTTTTCTGTTTCGCGCGTCAGCCGGCACCTGCGCACCAATGCGGAATTACTGAAATATTTTCTGCCGGTTTCCGTGCAGATTGATGGTGAAACAAACCAGCCGGGAAGGGTGCAAATACAAGGTGTAGAAATCACCAGATAGGAGGGTATTGCGCGGAACCATTTATTCGAAGCGCAGCAGATTCTCTGCCGGCAGGTCTTCACCATAGTGCCCGATCAGGGCGTCGATTTCGGCCAGTAGGGTCTGCTCTTCGTCCGCTTCTATCGCGCCTTCGCCGACCAGGCGGGCGGCAAGTCCTTCGGTAATGGCGTTGCGCACACTGCCCAGGGTGATTGTTATGTCGTCCTCGGTGTAGTCGATCAGCGCCTCGATCAACATTGAGAGCTCGTCACTCGCCTTGGCAATAATGAAATCGACGGCCATGACGTCTTCCCCGTATTCCTCTATGAGCGATTCGACCTCGGCATAGAGCGAACCTTCGTTGCCGAACTGGTGATGTTCTTCTGAAGTAAGCTCATCGCCGACGCTATCCTGCAAGGTGTCGCGCACAAACCCAAGGGTGACCGATAGCTCTATGTCTGGATTGTTTACCAAGGACTCAATGAACTCCGACAGTTCTTCGGTGACTCGGCTGTCAACTTCGGTGGCAAAGATCATGACATGCTCCTAGATTATCTCCAACTACCCGCCCGGACCCGCATGCGTACTATGGTAATTAGGAATCCCTCACTTATTTATAGACAGGCATCCAGCTTAGGCGAGAACGTTTTTACAGGATTATTCTTTACCGACCACGACCATCCATATGATCCCGGTTCATGAATTGCTGGCGCGCATCCGCTGGGATGAAAATTTTGGCAAAAGCCGTTTTGTTATCGGCTATTGGGACAGGGTCGAGGGCAAGGTGCTTCGTGCCGATCTGCGCGAAATTGTTTGGGACGCGGAAAATCCGGCTTTCTTCGACCTGATGGATGAGGAAGGAGTAATGCACAGCATTCCCTTCCATCGGGTGCGTGAAGTGTGGCGGGGAGGAGAGCTTATCTGGCAGCGCCACCCACCCGGAGAAACAGTAAGCTAATGCCTCTTCTCGCGCTCCACGCTTTGTTCGCGGGTGATGACCTTCGCCAGGTGTGACATCTCCTCGGCCAGAAACTCAATCAGGTCCGAGAAACTCAACATGCCGACCAGGGTACCGGTTTTTCCGACCACAGGCAGTCGGCGCACCCCCTTGTAGCGCATCTTTTCGATGGCGGCGAGAACGCTGTCGTCTTCAGAGGCGGTAAGAAGTTCGTGCTCCATGATGTCGCCCAAGGTAAGCATTTTTGCATCCAGATCCGTCGCCATCACTTCCATGACCAGATCGCGGTCGGTAACGATGCCAACAGGAATGTTTTGACCATTTGTCCTGTCCACTACAACGATGTCACCGACATGGTCATTGCGCATCAATTTAGCCGCTTCGGCTACGCTGGTTTCACGGTCAGCGATCACCACCTGCAATGTACACAATTCGCCTGCTTTCATTATTGCCTCCCGGTGAGCATATGCTTTATGCATAGCAGCGGAAGATGAAAGGGGCAAAGAACCTGTCAAGACTCGGCAGGAGGGAAGACTTTATCGCCTTTAAGCTTCTGAAAATGGTCACACAGACCATTGGTGGAGGCATCGTGCGTGGTGACGGCTTTGTCTTCACCCAGTTCCCGGATCAATACACTGGACAGGCGCTTGCCGATTTCCACACCCCACTGGTCGAAGGCATTGATGCTCCACAAGGCGCTTTGCACGAAAGTCTTGTGCTCATACAGTGCAATCATTCTGCCCAGCGTGCGGGGGGTAAGCTTCTGATAAAGCATGGTGTTGGAAGGCTTGTTGCCCGGGAAGGTTTTGTGCGGCAGCAGCAAACGGATGGCATCTTCATTGGCGCCTTCAGCTTTCAA
This sequence comes from Thiobacillaceae bacterium, assembly GCA_024643305.1. Lineage (GTDB taxonomy): Bacteria > Pseudomonadota > Gammaproteobacteria > Burkholderiales > Thiobacillaceae > UBA6918. The sequence continues at coordinate 5,014 of JAHENE010000051.1, forward strand.
TTCTGCAAGAGCTTCCTCTTCTGTTTTTCCGAGCATGAGTGCTTCGGATTGGGCGAAGCAGTTGGCAACCAACATCTGGTGCAGGCCTTCGAACGGGTGGCTGGTGACGGCGGCCAGCATGAAATCGGTTGGCACAAAACGTGTGCCCTGGTGGAGCAACTGAAAGAAGGCATGCTGGCCGTTGGAGCCTGGTTCGCCCCAAACGATTTCGCCTGTGGGGTAATTGACCTTCTCGCCCAGCCGCGTTGTGCTCTTGCCGTTCGATTCCATGCAAAGTTGCTGAAGGTAGGCGGGCAGCCGTGACAGATGAATGTCATAGGGGAAGATGGCATGACTGGGCGCATCCCAGAAATGCTGGTACCAGATGGACAGCAGTGCCAGCGTACCGGGAATGCTGGACAGCGGGTCGGCGCGGAAATGTTCGTCCATGTCGCGCGCCCCGCCAAGCATTTCCTCGAACTGGTCCATGCCGATATAGAGCGCGATGGGCAGCCCAATCGCAGACCACATGGAATAGCGGCCGCCTACCCAATCCCAGAACACAAACATGTTTTCCGGATCAATGCCGAAAGCCTTGACGGCTTCCTCGTTGGTGGAAATCGCGACGAAATGGCGCGAAACTGCAAGGTCCGAGCCCAGCCGTTCGACCAGCCATCGCCGCGCGATCTTGGCATTGGCAAGGGTTTCCAGCGTGGCGAAGGACTTGGATGAAACGATGAACAGCGTGCTCTCGGCGTTCAGGTCATCCAGGGTATCGCCGACGTGGTTGGGGTCCACGTTGGAAACGAAGTGCATGTTGATGCGCGCATTGCCATAAGGTTTGAGCGCACGGCAGACCATCATGGGGCCAAGGTCGGAGCCGCCGATGCCGATGTTGACGATGTCAGTAATGACCTTGCCGGTGTGGCCGCGCCACTTGCCTTCGCGCACGGCATGGGCAAAACGGCGCATCTGCTCAAGCACTTGCACCACGCCCGGCATGACATCGTGGCCGTCTACCATGATGGGCCTCTTCGGGTCGTTACGCAGCGCAACATGCAATACGGCACGGTTTTCCGTGAAGTTGATTTTTTCGCCAGAGAACATGGCATCGGTCCATGCAGGCACATTGGCTTCCTCACCAAGCTGGCGCAACAGGGCGAGCGTCTCATCATTGATGAGGTTCTTGGAGTAGTCGAGCAGGAAATCGTCCAGCTGGATGCTGAAACGTCCAAACCTGCCCGGATCGGACCTGAAAAGCTCGCGCATGCGCACGTCATTCCAGGTTTGTCGGTGTGCCTGAAGTTTTTTCCAGGAAGGCAAATCGGTTAGTAGCATGTTTATGTTCTTGGTTGTTTACAGCTTCAGCAAAATTCCGGCCAGAGGCGGCAGTGTGATGACGACCGAGCAGGGCTGGTCCATCCATGGCTGGGGTTCGCTGTGCAGGCCGCCGCCGTTGCCGGAATTGGAGCCGCCATAGAGCGCAGAATCTGTATTGAGGATTTCTCGGTAAAACCCCGGCGCCGGTACGCCAAGCCGATAACCATGGCGGGGCACAGGCGTGAAGTTGAGCACCACGATAGTGCATTCCCCGTTTGTCGAGCGTCGCATGAAACTGATGATGGAGTTGTCTGCGTCATTGCAGTCCAGCCACTGGAAGCCAGCAGCCTCGAAATCCAGCGCATGCAATGCGGTGTCGTCGCGGTATAGCCGGTTGAGGTCGTGTGTCAGCCGTTGAGTGGCGGCATGCCAGGCTGTATCGAGCAGTTCCCAGTCCAGTTCCCAGCCTACCTGCCATTCTCGACCCTGACCGAATTCATTGCCCATGAAGTTGAGCTTCTTGCCGGGGCTGGCAATTTGCCAGGTCATCAGCAAACGCAGGTTGGCAAATTGCTGCCAGGCATCGCCGGGCATTTTTTTCAGGAGTGAGCCTTTTTCGTGAACGACCTCATCATGTGACAGCGGCAGGATGAAGTTCTCGGAATAGGCATACAACTGTCCGAAGGTGAGTTTGTTGTGGTACCAGCGGCGGTGTACCGGATTCTCTCGCATGTAGCTCAGGGTATCGTTCATCCAGCCCATGTTCCATTTCAGCGAGAAGCCCAGTCCGCCCAGATAGGCAGGGCGCGACACCATGGGCCAGGCCGTGGATTCTTCAGCAAAGCTGAGCGCCCCGGGAAACTCCTGATGCACCATCACGTTGAGTTCGCGCAGAAAGTCGATGGCTTCAAGATTTTCCCGCCCGCCATAGATGTTCGGGAGCCATTCACCTGCCTTGCGCGAGTAATCAAGATAGAGCATGGAAGCGACAGCATCCACGCGCAGGCCGTCGATATGAAACTCGGAGAGCCAGTAATGCGCGCTTGCCAACAGGAAATTCTTCACCTCGGCGCGGCCGTAGTTGAAGATGTGCGTGCCCCAGTCCTGGTGATAGCCACGGCGCGGGTCTTCATGTTCGTACAGCGCGGTGCCGTCAAAGTGTGCAAGCGCCCAGTCATCCTGCGGGAAGTGCGCCGGCACCCAGTCCAGAATTACGCCAATACCTGCCTGATGGCAGGCATCGACGAAGGCGCGGAACTCATCCGGATCGCCGTAGCGGCTGGTTGGTGCGAAATAGCCGGTGGCTTGGTACCCCCAGGATTCGTCCAGCGGATGTTCGGTAACAGGCAGTAGTTCAATATGCGTATAGCCCATATCGCGTGCATACGGGATGAGGCTGGCCGAAAGCTCACGCCAAGTGTAGAAGCGGCCATCCGGGTGGCGTTTCCAGGAGCCTGCGTGGACTTCGTAAATATTGATGGGCGCGTGCAGCCAATCCCAGTGCTTGCGCTTTTCCAGCCATGCTGCGTCATTCCAGCTATGTGCCGAAGTCTCGCAGACGCGCGGTGCATTACCAGGACGCCGCTCAAACCAGCGCGCGTAGGGGTCGGTTTTGACCAGCACCTGACCGCTGGCGCGATTGCGGATTTCAAATTTGTAGTACATGCCGGGCCGGATTTCGGGCACAAACAATTCCCACACGCCGGAGTTGCCACGCGAGCGCATGGGATGGAGGCGTCCGTCCCACTGGTTGAACTCGCCGACGATGGAAACCCGCTCCGCATTGGGGGCCCAGGTTGCAAAACGAATTCCGCTGACGCCGTTCAGGCTTTCAGGGTGGGCGCCCAGCATGTTGTAAGCCTGGAAAAGTCGACCTTCCCCAAACAGGTACAAATCATGCTCAGACAATGTGGGGGGGAAACAATAGGGGTCGAATCGTTCATGGCTGGCATGACCATTGCTGCTGCGTATGCGATAGGGGATTTCGGGAGCGGCAGGGCCATGCCACTCGAACAGACCGCGTGCATCGGTTTTTTCCATGGGGCCCAGGCCCAGGATTTCGACACTTGTGGCATGTGGATCGAATACGCGGATGACATGCCCTTCCGGGCCGGAATGCCAGCCAAGAAAACCAAATGGATCATGGCTGCGGCCGGCAGCCAGATCAAGCAAGCGGGGATCGATGGAAGTTCGCAACATTTTTTTACGATTCAAAGCCTATCATAAGACTAGTAAATGGAAGGAGTGTGATGCAAAAACCCACAAGCGATGAACCACGTTTTGTCAGCCTGCTGACAAAAAAAACCGTGGCCCTGATCCTTGCCGGCGGGCGAGGGTCAAGATTGATGCAGTTGACAGACTGGCGTGCAAAACCCGCCGTGCCATTCGGGGGGAAATTCCGCATCATCGATTTTCCTTTGTCCAATTGTCTTAATTCCGGCATACGGCGGGTTGGCGTGCTTACCCAATACAAGGCACACAGCCTGATCAAGCATATACAGCGTGGATGGGGATTTCTCCGCGGTGAATTCAACGAATTCATTGAACTGCTGCCGGCGCAGCAGCGCATAGAGGCAGACTGGTACAAGGGCACTGCGGACGCCGTATTCCAGAACATGGATATTCTGCGCACCTACGGTCCAGAGTATGTGCTGATCCTGGCGGGCGATCACATTTACAAGATGGATTACGGTGAAATGCTGGCCAGTCATGTAAAAAGCGGGGCCGACATGACTGTGGCCTGCCTGGAAGTGCCATTGGATCAGGCAAGCGCCTTTGGGGTGATGGCTGTGGATGAAAGCGGGCGCGTTGTCGAGTTCATGGAAAAACCCGCGAACCCGCCTGCCATGTCCAGTCGGCCTGACCGCGCGCTGGCGAGCATGGGCATATACATATTCAATGCCAAGTTTCTGTACGAGCAACTGATCCGCGATGCGGACGATCGACATTCTGAGCACGACTTCGGCAAGAATCTCATTCCCTACATGGTGCCGCGCTATCGTGTCGTGGCCCACCCGTTTTCTGAAAGTTGTGTGGGATCCGAAGGTACAGAGCCCTATTGGCGCGACGTGGGAACCGTGGATGCGTTCTGGGAGGCCAACATTGACCTGGCAGGCATCACGCCTGATCTGAATCTTTATGACAGGCATTGGCCAATCTGGACGCATCAGGAGCAACTGCCGCCAGCCAAATTCATTTTTGACAACGATGACCGCCGCGGCCAGGCCATTGATTCGATGGTATCCGGGGGCTGCGTCATCTCAGGTGCAACGGTGAGGCGCTCCGTACTTTTCTCCAATGTCAAAGTGAATAGTTACGCCACACTGGAAGATGCGGTCGTGTTACCGGATGTATTGATTGGACGCCATGCCAGATTGAAGAAAGTGGTTATCGACAAGGGGTGCATTATTCCGGACGGGCTGGAAGTCGGTTTCGACCGCGAGCGCGATGCCAAGTCGTTTCACGTATCGCCTGGTGGCGTAACGATGATCACGCCTGAAATGCTGGGCCAGCATGTTCACTATGTCAGGTAATTGCAAGAGATGAGCGAACGCAAGCTGCATTTAATCATGTGCTGGCACATGCACCAGCCGGACTACCGCGATTCCGGAACAGGCGAGTTTCGCCTGCCGTGGACCTATTTGCATGCTCTCAAGGATTATTCCGACATGGCGGCCCACATCGAGGCGGAGCCGCGGGCGCGGGCTGTTTTCAATTTCGTTCCGATACTGCTGGATCAACTGGAAGACTATGCAGAACAGTTTGCCAGCGGGCATTTTCGTGATCCGCTTCTGGAGCTGCTTGCAAGGAAGGATTACGCGAATATCACCCCGGCCGAGCGAGAGCTCATTCTGGATTTCGGGTTTCGCTGCGGTCACGATGAAATGGTTGCTCCTTATCCGCCCTACAAGCGTTTGCATGAGTTATATGATCAACTGGAGAAATTCGGCGGTAGAGCGATCGAATATCTTTCCGGCCTCTATATGTCTGACCTGTTGACCTGGTATCACA
>JAHENE010000290.1 GCA_024643305.1 Thiobacillaceae bacterium
ACGCTCGCCAGGACAGGTCATCCGGATATTTGAATTATCGGACTGTAAAATATTCCGACACTACTGACGGCCCGTGCTGCCGAACCCAGCTTCGCCACGCTGGCTGGATTCAAATTCGTCCACCAGATTGAATACGGCCTGCACCACCGGCACGATCACGAGTTGGGCCAGACGCTCCATCGGCACCAGTTCGAACGCCTGCTGGCCACGGTTCCAGGCGGACACCATGAGTTGTCCCTGGTAATCCGAGTCGATCAGCCCCACCAGGTTGCCCAGCACGATGCCGTGTTTATGCCCCAGCCCGGAGCGAGGCAGGATCATGGCCGCGTAGCCCGAATCACCCAAATGGATGGCCATGCCGGTGGGGATGAGTTTGGTGTCGCCGGGGTTGAGCGTAATCGCTTCGTCGATACAGGCACGCAAGTCCAGCCCGGCCGAGCCGGGTGTGGCGTAATGGGGGAGCTGGTCGCGGATTTTTTCGTTGAGGACTTTGACTTCCAGTTTCATGTCGATGGCTTATCAAGGAGTTGTACAAGGTGTTTGATCAGCAGCCGAGCCTGACTCTGTTTGTCGGCACGTGGCAAGGCGTGGCTGCCGGCGTTATCCAGCACTACCAATTCGGCCTGGTTTGAGCCCAATGTGTCCTGGGCCAGGTTGGCAACCAGCATCGGCAGCTTCTTTTTCTGGCGCTTGGATTCGGCGTGTTCCAGCAGGTTTTCGGTTTCGGCGGCAAAGCCTACGCAAAACGGCGCATTCGGCAGTGCGGCAATGCTGGCCAGAATGTCCTTGTTGGGCAGCAGGTTCAGCGTAAGCGGCTGCTCACTCTTTTTGATTTTCTGCGGGCCGGTTTCAGCCGGCCGGTAGTCTGCCACGGCGGCGACGGCGATGAAAACATCCGCCTCGGCGACTCGGGACATCACGGCGTCGAACATCTCATTTGCCGTAGTCACGTTATGGCGCGTTACCCCGGCAGGGGCGGCGAGCGCGGTCGGGCCGGACACCAATGTCACTTTGGCGCCGGCTTCGCGTGCTGCGGTGGCCAGGGCATAGCCCATTTTTCCTGAGCTTAAATTGGTGATGCCGCGTACTGGGTCAATCGGCTCATAGGTGGGGCCGGCGGTGATAACAACGTTTTTGCCTGCCAGCGGGCCTGAGTTGAGAAACGCTTCAACGGCCTCAAAAATCGTCTGCGGCTCGCTCATGCGACCCAGCCCGGTTTCCCCGCAGGCCTGCTCGCCGCTTTCGGGGCCGATGATACGGATGTCGTCCTCGATCAGTTGCGCCAGGTTGCGCTGGGTAGTCGGGTTTGCCCACATCTCGCGATTCATCGCGGGCGCCAGCAAGAGCGGGCAGGCGCGGGCAAGGCATAGGGTGGAGAGCAGATCGTCTGCGCGGCCCTGCGCCAGCTTGGCCATGAAGTCGGCGGAAGCTGGTGCCACCACGATCAAGTCGGCATTGCGGCTGACGTTGATGTGGTCCATACCATTGCCGGATGCTTCCCACAGGTCGGTCAATACCGGCCGCCCGGTCAGCGCTTGCAAGGTGGCCGGCCCGACAAAATGCGTGGCCGCTTTTGTCATCACCGCCTGCACGGCATAGCCGGCCTTGACCCACAGGCGTGCCAGCTCCGCCGCCTTGTAGGCGGCGACGCCCCCGGTAATGCCCAGGATGAGGCTTGCGCGTTGGGTGTCAGTCATGGCAAAAAGCGTAAAGCAGCATTTTATATGGGAGACAGGGCAGGATGGGGATTAAAGACTGGCCAGCGGATGAGCGTCCGCGCGAAAAACTGCTTGGGCGCGGTGCCGAAAGCCTGACCGATGCCGAGTTGCTGGCACTGTTTCTGCGTACCGGCGTTGCCGGTAAAAGCGCCGTGGATCTCGCGCGCGAACTGCTGGATCGCTTTGGCGGACTGTCCAAATTGTGCCTGGCAGACATGCAGCAGATCTGTGATGCCCCTGGCCTCGGCCCGGCCAAATACGCGCAACTGAAGGCCGTCATGGAAATGGCGCAGCGCGCACTCAAGGAAGACATGCGAAACAGCGATGCGCTGTCTTCCCCTGCCGCGGTTCGCAGTTATCTCAGTCTGTTATTGAAGGACAAGCCCCACGAGGAGTTCTGGGCTGTGTTCCTGGACGCTCAAAACCGGACCATCCAGGCTGAAATGCTGTTCCGCGGCACCCTGACCCAGACCAGCGTCTATCCGCGCGAAGTAGTCAAGCGCGCCCTGGCTCACAATGCCGCCAGCCTGATCCTGGCCCATAACCACCCATCCGGTGTAGCTGAACCCAGTCAGGCCGACAAACTGCTGACCCAGACCCTCAAGCAGGCGCTGGCCCTGGTCGAGGTGCGGGTGCTGGATCATTTCGTTGTTGCAGGGGCGGGCGGGCTATCCTTTGCTGAATCCGGCCTTATCTAGGTTTGCTTCCTCAGCTGTTTTCGTGGCATAATCCGCGCTTTTCCGAATTCGGTCCACTTTTTTGGAGAGCGCACCATGGCTCGCGTATGTCAGGTAACGGGTAAAAGACCCATGTCCGGGAACAACGTTTCCCACGCAAACAACAAAACCAAGCGCCGGTTTTTGCCGAATCTGCAAAATCGCCGCCTGTGGGTGGAAAGCGAAAATCGCTTTATTACCCTGCGTCTCAGCAATGCTGCGCTGCGCACCATCGACAAGAATGGCATTGATGCCGTTCTCGCCGAAATGCGTGCTCGTGGCGAAAAGATTTAAAGGGTATAGATCATGGCATCGAAAGGCGGACGCGAAAAAATCAAGCTGGAGTCCACTGAGG
>JAHENE010000052.1 GCA_024643305.1 Thiobacillaceae bacterium
TGTTACCTTCGAGGTGCCGGTAGTAGTGATCCTGCTGGTGATCACCAATATGGTGTCGGTGGCAAAACTGCGAGATATCCGTCCCTATGTGATTGTCTGCGCATTTGTCGTTGGCGCCATTTTCACGCCGCCGGATGTGATTTCACAGATCATGCTGGCGATCCCCCTGTGGCTTCTTTATGAATTGGGCATCATCTTTGCCAGTTTCCTGCGTAAGGTTAAACCGTCAGAAGATCAGAACCAGGAGGACGAGGAATCACACTACCAACCGATGACGGATGAACAGATGGAAGCCGAGTTCGACCGCATTGAGTCTGAAAGCGACCCCCCCAAAGACACTTGATTAACAAATGCCTCAATTCAGGGCCTGGAGTGTTTGCCTGCACCGATAGGGTGCAATCCGTCCTTGGCTTGGTTGAGATGCACCAAATGTAATCAATGGCTTAGGCAACGGGAACACTTATTGCTTTCCATGCCCCAGAATTAACTTGAGGATGCCCCAAATGGAGACATTGAAAACTGGTAGTGACGTTTTGTTCATTTTGCTCGGCGCCATCATGGTGCTGGCCATGCATGCCGGATTCGCCTTTCTTGAATTGGGCACGGTGCGCAAGAAAAACCAGGTCAACGCCCTGGTGAAAATCCTCACCGATTTCAGCGTGTCCACCATCGCCTATTTCTTTATCGGCTATGGCATTGCGTACGGGGTGGATTTCATGTCCGGTGCGAGCCAGCTTGCAGCCAAAAATGGCTACGATCTGGTCAAGTTCTTCTTCCTGCTTACGTTCGCTGCAGCCATACCCGCAATCGTCTCGGGCGGTATCGCCGAGCGCGCCAAGTTCAATCCTCAGCTTGCTGCGACTTTCCTGCTGGTCGGTTTTGTTTACCCTTTGTTTGAAGGCATGGTCTGGAACGGCAATTATGGATTCCAGATTCTTCTGGAATCCAGCTTTGGTGCAAAGTTTCATGATTTTGCCGGCTCTGTCGTGGTGCACGCTGTGGGCGGCTGGATTGGACTCGCAGCGGTAATCATGCTGGGTGCGCGCCAGGGCCGCTATCGCAAGGATGGCGGTATTGCAGCCCATCCACCTTCAAGCATTCCGTTTCTGGCTCTGGGTGCATGGATACTGACAGTAGGCTGGTTTGGTTTCAACGTCATGTCCGCACAGACCATTGATGCGGTGAGTGGTCTGGTGGCGGTTAATTCGCTCATGGCCATGGTGGGTGGAACACTGGCGGCGCTGTTTGCTGGCCGCAACGATCCCGGCTTCATCCACAACGGCCCATTGGCCGGTCTTGTTGCCGTATGCGCAGGATCCGATCTTATGCACCCTCTTGGTGCGTTGGTAACGGGCGCGGTTGCTGGCGTCCTGTTTGTCTGGATGTTCACCATTACCCAGAACAAGTGGAAGATCGACGATGTATTGGGTGTGTGGCCTCTGCATGGGCTATGCGGCGCATGGGGTGGCATTGCCGCCGGCATCTTTGGCCTCCAGGCGTTGGGTGGCATTGGTGGCGTTACTTTTATGGCGCAGCTTGTGGGCACGCTGATGGGTATCGTGGTGGCTTTGGTCGGCGGTTTTGTCGTTTATGGGGCGCTCAAGGCTACCGTCGGTATCCGTCTGGATCAGGAACAGGAATTCCAGGGCGCCGATCTTTCCATCCACAAGATTTCGGCCACGGCGGAGCGCGAAACCAACTGGTGAGATAGGGCAAGAAACCAGCGCCGACGCATCAAACCCGGGGCTGGCGTCAATGCGGATTGCCGTGTTGGGCTAGCTTCTGGTGAAGCAAGTCTGTTCGATGCCCGCACCAACGCTCATGCCGGATTCTGCGGCTGGCTTGATGTGGGTTCATGCCGAACTACGCGGTTGCGCCCCGAGTTCTTGGCTTGGTACAACGCCTTGTCGGCTGCGGCAACCAGCGATTCAGCATTCTTTGCGTGCGTGGGCCAGGATGCGACCCCGATACTGACGGTGATATGCAGCGGTGCCCCGGTGTTTATGTCGAAGGCATGCGCCTCTATTTCCGTGCGCAGCCGCTCGGCGGTCTCCGTGGCCGCTTCAATATCCGTTCCAGGCAGGATTACGGTAATTTCCTCTCCGCCATAGCGGCATACGCGATCAATGTTGCGCAAATCGCGGAGCAGCAATTCGCCCAACTCCTTGAGAACGGCATCTCCCGCCAGGTGGCCATGAATGTCATTGATGCGCTTGAAGAAATCGATGTCGAGCACCAGAAGCGAGACCGTTTGGTTGAAGCGTTGGGAGCGTGCGAACTCATCGTCCAGGAATGTATAGAAGCTGCGGTGGTTGTAGAGCCCGGTGAGGCTGTCGCGATAAGCAAGCTCCGAGAGTGCTACCTGATCTGCTTCTAATCGCATGGCCATGGTGTTGAAAGCCGCAGCCAGTTCACCCATTTCGTCATGACTACTGATATTGACTCTGTGCGACAGGTCGCCTTGCGCAAGCTTTGTCGCCCCTTGGCGCATGGTTTCCAAAGGCCTGGTGATGGAACGGGCAAGTACCATGATGGCAAAGAGAGAAATTGCGCCGGTCAGAACGAAGGCGGCAAGCGTGGTCTGCAAGGCTCTTGTGCGGATGTTGTGTGCCTCGGCACGATCATGATCAAGTTCATGATAAAAACTAGTACTCAGCTTATCCAGTGCGGCCACGGCACGGTCAAGATGCGCATCGAAAACCTCCATGTCCTGCGCCGCCTCTATGTTTCCTATCGGAGAGGGGAGGCCCAGAAGCTGTTCGCCCAGTACCAGTGCCTGCACCCATTCCGCGCGCGCCGACTTGATCAAGACGCGCTCTTCCTCCTTGGTGAAGTGCTCGGGGGAAGCTTCCTTGAAGGCCAGCTCGACACGCTGCCGCAACTGCTGAAATTGAAGCCGCTCGTCAGGGTCGGCGCTGATGAGGTAATCGTTTACCGGCATGGATACCTGTAACAGTGTTGTCTGCAGGTGCTCAACGGGCTCCATTTCTTCGGTGAGTTCACGAATGATGTCTTCAAGCGGTTCTATCAGGCGCGGCAACAAATAACTCTGGCCCAAGGCTGCCACACCAAGAAACGGAAGCAACACCACGCCAATGCCCAAAGCAAATCGTGTGTGCAGGGAAAGACGTGAACCCGAGAGACGGGATTTCATGATGGTCTTTGGACTAAGATGCAACGCCGTTGCTGTTACCGGGCTCATGATTGATTGTCACGGCCGCAAACTCGATCCAGAAAGTACTGCCATTGTCGGCATTGCTCTCGACACCCATTTCGCCGTTCATGAGCTCAACCAGTTGCCTGGAAATTGTCAGGCCAATGCCAGTGCCCTCGACGTTTTTCTGGCCAAGCCGGGTAAATGGGATGAACAGCTTTGTCTGGTCTTCCGGAGTCAATCCGATACCGGTGTCGGCAACGTTGATACGTATGCGGTTCCCTTCCTGTTTCTGCGTATAAACGCGTACCCTCCCATTCGGATTGTTGTACTTGATTGCATTTGATATGAAATTCAGCAGGACCTGGGACAGGCGTGTGGGATCAGCCATAATTGTAAGTGGCTCATCAGCGGACTTATGAGTAAGCTCGATTTCGTTTCTTGCCGCAAGCGGAAGGACAAGTTCGAAGGTTTCGCCAATCAGCCGGTCCACATCCACAACCTCCATGCTGATTTGTGCTCTTCCGGATTCCACCCTGGCGAGGTCGAGCACCTCGTTGATGATGGTGAGCATGTGTTTGCCTGCCTTGTGAATATGGTTGACATTTTCCTCGACGATGGGGGAAAGCTTTTCGTAAAGCAGCAATTGGCTGAAACCCATGATTGCATTCAAGGGGTTTCGAAGTTCATGACTCATGTTGGAAAGAAATACGCTTTTGCGCTTGTTGGCGGCGTCCGACTCTTCCATGGTCCGCTGTAATTGCTCTTCGGTATCGATCAGGTCCGAGATGTCTGTGCGGATTGAAATGTAGCGATCCAATCTGCCTTTGTGATCGTACATGGGAACGATGGTGGAGTTCACCCAGTAAAGTTTTCCATCCTTGGCGCGATTGCAAATGAGGCCATGCCAGGTTTCTCCGGCGGAAATGGTTCGCCACATTTCATCGAAGAAACCTTTGGGGTGCGTGCCGGAATTCACGATCCTGTGATTCTGTCCGATAAGTTCTTCTTTGCTATAACCGCTTATTTCGCTGAACTTGTCATTGGCGTGGGTGATGATGCCTCGGATATCGGTAATGCTGACAATGGCATGTTGATCCAGGGCACGGCTTAACTGCGTGATTTCATGCTGAAGAGCCAACTGACGGCGTGATACGAGCCACGCAACGCAGAAAATCGCAGAGGAGAGCGTCAACCATTTTGCCAGTGCTATCCAGTTGTCTTGGTACCAGCCGGCATAGACACTTTCTACAGTCTCGCTGATGCCCACAACCAGTGTCCCTTGCGAATTTGCGCTGAGACTGGATGGCATGATGTCAGATAAAACTGCGTATTTCTCCAGGTGGTCTGTTGCCGTCACTATTCTGTGTGTGCTGAGCCTGTTTCCGTTCGAACGATGGGCGTTGAATGCGGCCGGGCTACGGGAAACGTCCGTGAGGCGGTATTTGTCAGGATCCGGAACGCGGGACACCATCAAACCGCTTCCGTGGATCATGAACACTGCCTGACCGGGTTCGCGCAGCGAATCCAGCAAAGTGTCAAAATAGTGCAAGTCGATGCTTACCTGGGCAATCATTTTCAGGTGACCGGCAGCGTCGGCCCTGGATTTGTAGAAGACCAGGATAGGTACGCCGGACAGTTTTGAAACAAATGGCTTCTCGACGATCAGCACATTGTCCAGCGGTTTCGTTTTGGCACGCCGGACATACTCCTCGACTGAGCGGTCGAGCCCAATAAGCGATGGCACGCTGGCGCATTGGTTGATGCCCTGTGCATCGATGAAGGTAAAGGAGCGGAATTCTGGATATTGCTCGGCGAGATGCAACATCAGTTCCTGATCACATCGGCCTTCGCGTATTCTTTCTGAGATGATCAGGTCGAGTGCCAGATTGATGTTACGCACGAGCCCGCTCAGATGGCTGTCCAAGAGCCGCGCCCTGGTGGCGAGTTCCTGACGTGTCCGTTTGTCGGTTGCCTGATGGTCTTCCCAGCGGCGCTGGATTCCGATAGCCGCGGTCATGAGAACGATTGAAAGTGCCATCAGCCAAATGGCATAAGTCTGGCGGCAGAATAGCTTGACTGGGGCGCGTTTACCCATTTAACGAGGCTTCCTCCTGAATGCTTTTTTTGTCATTTTCGAGACACTAGCATATAAACCATTACATAAAAATGGTTTATATGGGTGATTTTGCTGCATTTTCCGACCCAGTCAGGAGGTCACCTGTTGACAAATTAATTTGCGAGCATGAATGCGTTCCGCTTTCAAAACACGTCTCCAAAGAAAAGAAGTTTTTTATGACGTGGAAATGGATGTGCCGGTTAAAATTCGATAATGTCTGACCCAAGCTTCGTCCATCTACGACTGCATACGGAGTACTCCATCACGGATGGGCTGGTTCGGGTGGGCGAGGCAGTTGCAAAGGCTGTCGAAAGTGGCATGCCAACAGTTGGGTTCACCGATCTTTCCAACGTATTCGGCTGGGTAAAAGCTTATAAAACCGCTCGTGGCAAGGGTGTCAAGCCGGTATTTGGCTGCGATGTCTGGGTCAGCAATGAGAGCGACCCCAATCGCCCGGGCCGGGCGCTTCTCCTGGTGCAGCATCGCGAAGGCTACAGGCGATTGTGCGAACTGCTGACACGCGCCTATCGTGAAAATCTCCATCGCGGCAGGCCGGAAATCGATCCGGCCTGGTTTGTGGATGGGACAGATGGTTTGCTGGCGCTGTCCGGCGGGTTTCATTCAAGCGTGGCTCAAGCTTTGCTGGCAGGTAATGAAACGGCAGCGAAGAAACAGGCCGAAATGTGGGCGAGCGCTTTTCCTGGCCGCTACTATCTGGAACTGCAGCGCTTTGGTCTGACGGAAACAGAATCACTGATCGACGGCCTGCTGGAAATCGGTGCCGAATTCGGCATTCCTTCAGTCGCTACCCATCCTATCCAGTTTCTCAATGCGGATGATTTCAAGGCGCACGAGGCTCGGGTGTGCATTGCCGAAGGCTATCTGCTGGCAGACCAGCGCCGCCCCAGGAATTTCACCGCAGAACAGTATTTCAAGTCGCCGGCGGAAATGGCCGAACTGTTTGCCGACCTGCCCGAAGCGCTTTCCAACACTGTTGAAATCGCCAAGCGCTGTAATCTCAGCCTGGAACTTGGAAAGAGCAAACTGCCCCAGTTTCCTACGCCTAATAACGAAAGCCTCGATGATTACATCCGCATTCGTGCGGAAGAGGGTATGGCCGAACGCATGGCCCATCTGTTTCCGGACGAGGCGACGCGCACGGCGAAATACCCGGAATATCAGAGCCGATTGGACTTCGAGCTGGGCACCATCATCCAGATGGGCTTCCCGGGCTACTTCCTCATCGTGGCCGACTTCATCAACTGGGGCAAAAACAATGGCGTGCCGGTCGGGCCAGGCCGCGGTTCCGGTGCAGGCTCGCTGGTAGCCTATTGCCTGGGCATTACCGACCTCGACCCGTTGCGTTATGACCTGCTGTTCGAGCGTTTCCTTAATCCTGAACGCGTGTCCATGCCCGACTTTGACGTGGACTTCTGCCAGGACAACCGCGAACGTGTCATCCAGTATGTGAAGGACAAGTACGGCCACGAGGCGGTATCCCAGATCGCCACCTTCGGCACGCTGGGATCCAAGTCGGTGATCCGTGATGTCGGCCGCGTGCTGGACATGCCCTACAACTACTGCGACAAGCTTTCCAAGCTGGTTCCGGTGGAAGGTGTGAAACCGGTGTCGCTGGTAAAAGCGCTGGAGATGGAACCCCAACTCAAGGAACGCTTCGATCAGGAAGAAGAAGTGCAGGAGTTGTTCGGGCTGGCTGGCAAACTGGAGGACCTCACCCGCAACGTCGGCATGCACGCAGGTGGTGTGCTGATTGCGCCCGGCAAGCTCACCGATTTTTGTCCCCTGTATCGACAGGAAGGTTCAGAGAGCTACGTTTCGCAGTTCGACAAGGACGATGTCGAAGCCGTTGGTCTGGTCAAGTTCGACTTTCTGGGCCTGCGCACGCTGACCATTCTGGACGAGGCCGTACGCTTCGTGCGCCGCCACGAAGGGATGGAGAGCTTCCGCCTGGAAGACCTGACGCTGGATGATCCGGCAGTTTACAAATTGTTTGCCGATGGCAACACCACAGCCGTGTTCCAGTCGGAATCGCGCTCAGCCAAGGATCTGGAAAAGAAGCTCAAGGGCGACTGCTTCGAAGACATCATCGCGCTGATGGCGCTGAACCGGCCGGGGCCGCTGGGTTCGGGCATGGTGGATGATTTCATCGCGCGCAAGCAGGGCCGGCAGAAGCCGGAGTATTTTCATCCTGATCTTGAGCCGGTGCTGAAATCCACCTACGGCATCATCGTCTATCAGGAACAGGTGATGCTGGTCGCGCAAATATTGGCCGGCTACTCGCTGGGCGGCGCCGATTTGCTGCGCCGTGCCATGGGCAAGAAGAAGGCCGAAGAAATGGCCAAGCAGCGCGAAATTTTCCTGGCCGGGGCCAAGAAACGCAGTGTCGACGACAAGGTCGCTGGCCGTCTGTTCGATTTGATGGAAAAATTTGCCGAGTATGGTTTCAACAAGTCGCACTCTGCCGCTTATGCGCTGATCGCATATCACACCGCATGGCTGAAGGCACATTACCCGGCAGAATTCATGGCCGCGACGATGTCTTCGGAAATGACCGACACCGACAAGGTGCGTATTTTCTTTGAAGACAGCAAAACCAACGGTATTGAAATCCTGCCGCCTGATCTCAACCAGTCGGGTTATCGTTTCCAGCCGGTGGGCGACAGACAGATTCGTTACGGTCTGGGTGCGATGAAGGGAACTGGCGAAGCGGCAATTGGCGCCATCGTTGCTGCACGCGACCAGGATGGTCCGTTCACCGGCCTGTTTGATTTGTGCCGGCGTGTTGACAAGCGTTACCTGAATCGAAGAGTTTTGGAAGCGCTCATCAAGGGCGGCGCATTTGATAGCATCAATCCGCATCGCGCCAGCCTGATGGCGAGCATTGCGCCTGCCATGGAAGCGGCAGACATGGCTGCGCGCGGTGGTGGCCAGGACAGCCTGTTCGGTGATGCCGCTGTTGAAGCTGGCGAGATGCTGGTGGATGCGCCGATATGGAAGGAAAAGGAACAGCTCCTGCAGGAAAAATCCGCCCTCGGTTTTTACCTGAGCGGTCACCCATACACCGGCTATGCCAGCGAGTTATCAAAATTCGTCAAACAACGTCTCAATGAGTTGCAGCCCTCGCGCGAACTGCAGCTTCTGGCAGGCATTATCGTTTCGGTGCGCACCCAGATGACCCGGCGCGGGAAAATGGCCATCGTGCTGCTTGACGATGCCACGGCGCCGCTTGAAGTGGTGGTCTTCTCAGAAACTTTCGATGCCTATCGTGACTGGATCAAGGAGGATGAACTGCTGATCGTGGAGGGCAAGGTCAGCGATGACGCCTACTCCGGTGGGTTGCGGGTGACAGCCGACAAGGTCTATGACCTTGCGCATGCGCGCAACCGCTTTGCCAGGCATCTGCACCTGTCCTGCAACGGACAGTCAAATAGCGCCAAACTAAAAGAAATTCTCTTGCCTTACCGTACCGAGGAAGGGGGCTGTACGGTTACCGTTGCCTATCACAACGGCAAGGCCGCCTGCGAAGTCAGCCTGGGCGGGGCCTGGCAGGTTCAACTGCACGAGCATCTGATCGAAACCCTGGGTCAGTGGCTGGAACCAGCCAGCGTCCAAGTGGTTTATTAGCCAAAAAGAGACACTTTTCAGCTTGTTGAGATCAAAGCGAAAAAAGTAGTTGATTTATTATTTCTAATATAAGAGAATACTAATAACACGATGCGTCATCCCCTGACGCGTTGTGTTGTCTCCTCCATCCTCCTCCTTTGGTGGATTTTTTGCCCGGCATTTTTGCCGGGCATTTTTTTGTCTGTTGCTAGCCTTTGTGATCGTTCCGGCATGGAAAAGACAATGGCTTAGTCCATTTTTTCAAAGCCCGAAAATATCTCTTCAGAGGTTTCTGTGGCTTCTATGCTGGCAACTTTGGCCAGAGGTGGGCCGCTCCTGGCCCATGCAAGCAGCGCATCGAGAATGAATTGTGTGCCGCAGATGACGGCCTCAACCTGGCCGTCTGGAAGATTGCGCACCCAGCCGGTTGCGCCCAATTTCAGCGCTTCCTTGCGCATGGATTCACGAAACCACACGCCTTGCACCCGACCACTAATGAGCAGGTGCAGACAGGGCATCCGTTATTTCACTTTCATGCCGGGTGTGGCGCCGCTATCAGGAGAAAGAATGTAGAGGCCAGCAGTTTGGCCTTCAGGGTCAGAGGAGGCCAACACCATGCCTTCGCTGAGCCCGAACTTCATCTTGCGCGGGGCGAGGTTGGCGACCATGACCGTCAGGCGGCCAACCAGGGTTTCTGGCGCATAGGCCGACTTGATGCCGGCAAACACCTGTTTTGTTCCAAGCGGGCCCACATCGAGGGTCAGCTTCAGCAGTTTGTCTGCGCCTTCCACATGCTCGGCGTTGGCGATGCGTGCGATGCGCAGGTCGATCTTGCTGAAATCGTCGATGCTGATGAAGTTGGTTTCTTCGGTCACGGTTTTGCTTTCCTGATGAACTTGCGCCTCGGCGTGGCGTGCCGGGGCAGGGGGTGCTTCGAGAGATTGCTTGTTGGCTTCAACCAGTGCTTCGATCTGCTTCATGTCGACGCGTGTCATGAGGTGGCTATAAGGCTGGATCGTGTGGCCGCCGGGCAGGACATCCTTGCTGTCAGTCCAGGCCAGCGGAGAAATATTGAGGAAGCCTTCCACTGCTTCGGCGAGCTTCGGCAGTACCGGTTTGAGGTACAGCGCCAGCAGACGGAACAGGTTGATGGATACCGTGCAGACTTCATGCAGACGGGCTTCCTGGCCTTCCTGCTTGGCAATCTCCCAGGGTTTTTCGTCGTTCACGTACTGGTTGGCCACATCGGCCAGCGCCATGATCTCGCGCACCGCCTTGCTGTATTCTCGAGCATCAAAATGACCCGCGATTTCAGCGGCCTTGTCCTGCAGGGCCTGTATCGCTGGATTGGGCGGGCAGGCAGCAAGCTTGCCGTCAAAACGCTTGGCTATGAAACCCGC
>JAHENE010000291.1 GCA_024643305.1 Thiobacillaceae bacterium
GGGTCTTTTCCGCGCCTGGTCCTATGTGCAATTCGATCAATCCGCGATCGTTTATCCGCAACCCGCGGAATCTTCCCTGGCATTCAATTCCACTGGCGACGCCGGGACTTCCACACTCAACAACAGGCAGGACGGCAACGAGGACTTCGCCGGGCTCCGCACCTGGCAGCCCGGTGATTCGCCGCGGCAAGTGGCATGGAAAGTGGCTGCACGCACTGGTCAGCTCGCCACCAAACGCTTCAGCGATACTGAGGGCGGCACGGTCATGCTGGACTGGGATTCGCTTGAGCCTATGAATATAGAATCCCGCCTCTCGCAACTCACGCGCTGGGTGACTGATGCAGAGCGGATGAACCTTCGTTATGGCCTGAGAATTCCAGGCGCGGAAATTGCGCCGGGCAATGGCGGGGCACACCGGCATTGTTGCCTGGAAGCGCTGGCGCTATTCGGGCTTGGTGAACATGGCTAAGCACGGCATTTTCCCCCCGCCGTCTGCCGCAAACTGGCTGCTGGCCAGCATCGCGCTGGTGATTGCGCCGCACACAGACCACTTGCCACTCTGGCTCAGTACTGTTGCGCTTGCCATGCTGGCCTGGCGCTGGGCCGGCGCGCGCGGGCTGCTTCCGCTTCCTGGAAAATGGGTTCTGGCGCTATTTGCCATCGCAGCGACGGCAGGCATCCTGTTGCAATACCGGACACTGTTCGGGCGTGATGCCGGCGTGGCCATGCTCATCCTCATGCTTGCACTCAAGCTGCTGGAAACACGCAGTTACCGCGATGCGATGTTCTCGGTTTTCCTCGGCTACTTCGTGGTGATCACCAATTTCTTCTACACCCAGAGCATTTTTCTTGCAGCCTACCTGATGCTGGTGGTGTTGGCGCTGACCAGCACGCTTGTCACACTCAACCATCCGCCTTCCGCAGCAGGCTGGCGTCAGCCCTTGAAAATATCGTCGCTTTTGCTTGTGCAGGCAGTCCCTCTCATGCTCCTGTTTTTCCTGCTTTTCCCGCGTGTCGACAAGCCGTTGTGGGGGCTGCCCAATGATGCCTTTTCCGCTGCAACAGGTCTGTCCGAGAGCATGGCGCCAGGTTCCATCAGCCAGTTGGTGCAATCCGACGCAGTGGCCATGCGCAGTGAATTCGTTGGCCCTCCACCCGCGCCGTCAAAACTCTACTGGCGAGTTCTGGTGCTTGAATACTTTGATGGCCGTGCCTGGAGCATGACACGCAACAGAGATGACGGGGAACCGGAAATCGAAAAATCCGGAGAACCTGTCCGCTACACCATCACCATCGAACCGCATAACAAGCAGTGGCTTTTTGCACTGGAAGCGCCTGATCCGGTTGCATTGCCGCCAAAGACGCGGCTAACACGAGAAATGCGCTTGCTTTCCAGTCAACCGGTGCAGCGCCGTACACGCTTTGCGCTGACATCCTTCCCAAATTACAAAGTGGACAAGAAAATCGAAGCACAGGGATTGCGGTTGGCCCTGCAACTGCCTAAACAAGGAAACCCTCAAACGCGCGAGCTTGCACGACGACTACGAAGCGAGACGCAAAACAATGCAGAACTGGTCACAAAGGCTTTGCGCATTTTCACTGACCAGTCCTTTAGCTACACGCTTACTCCTCAGCTTCTCGGTGCCGACAGCGTCGACGAATTCGTTTTCAAAACCCATAGCGGTTTTTGCGAACATTACGCAGGCGCATTCACTTTCCTGATGCGTGCCGCCGGCGTTCCGGCACGGGTTGTAACCGGCTATCAGGGTGGTGAATTCAACGAAGTCGGCAACTACCTTGTCGTGCGCCAGTCGGATGCCCATGCCTGGAGTGAAGTCTGGCTAAAAGGCCAGGGTTGGGTGCGTGTGGATCCCACGGCTGTTGTCGCTTCTGATCGAATCGAGAATGGTGTTGCCTCTGCCCTTTCAGCAGAAGAGCCTCTTCCGTTCCTGGTGCGGACAAACATTCAGTGGCTGAAACAACTACGCCTGCGTTGGGATGCGCTCAACAACCAGTGGAATCAATGGGTGATCGGTTATGACCAGGAACAGCAGATCGGTTTCTTTGCCCGCATGGGCTTGGGTATTCTTTCGTGGCGCGAACTGGCGTGGGGGCTGATGATCGGAATTGGCCTTCTTCTCGCGATATTCACCGGGCTGACGCTTTGGCCTGGGAAGAAACCCTCCAGCGACAAGGTGCACGCCTTGTATTTAAGATTTTGCGCCAAGCTTGAGAAAGCCGGCATGGCCAGGCTGCCGACGGAAGGTCCTGAAGATTTCGCAAAACGTGTACGGGTACAGCGGCCTGAATTTTCCATCGCTACAGATACAGTCACGTATCTGTACATTCAGCTTCGATATGGTGCTCACGCATCACCTGAGCTTTACAGGAAGTTTTACTCGCTGGCAAAAGGTTTCAGGGCTTAGGTCTCGCTGTTGCAAGGCATTGCCTGGCTTGATTCAGCACACGGCCGAATTCTGTTTGGCCGTTTCCATATAGGGCCGCCTCAAGCGTTCTTGTCAATTCCGACAAGCCCTGCATTTCGATTTCCTTTTGCATGCGCTGCTGCCATTCTCCCAGCGTGGCAGCTTGTCTGCCGTTACTTTTCAATGAAAATGAGCACAGCAGCCGGGCAAGATCATCCATGTCGGCAACGCGCTCTAGGTCCGCAAGCGCACGATGACGGCGCAGGCGCCAGCCGAGCATGCGCCACAGCAGGTAGCCAATCGAGCATGCTGCCATCAGCATCACAAGACCCAGCAACCAGTTCATC
>JAHENE010000292.1 GCA_024643305.1 Thiobacillaceae bacterium
CGTCGGCTTCGATCACGCTACGGACAGTATGTCCACTATTGTTTATTGCTTCATAACGGAATGCGCCCATATCTCTAAGCTAGTCGCGAGTTACGCGCAGCAATTCTTCCATTGACGTTACGCCTGTAATGACAAGGCGAAGCCCGTCTTGTCTCAGGCTTTCCATACCCTGCTTCAGGGCATATTCCCGAAGGATTTGTTCTGACACGCGGTCGTGTATCAGGCGGCGCAAGCCATCATCCACACGCAATAACTCGTAAATACCGGTACGCCGGTGATAGCCCGTATTCGCGCAAGCCGGGCAGCCCACGGGGCGGTAAAGCACTTTGGCCGGCTGGCCTTCGAGTAGCTCGCGTTCCGCCGGGCCAGGCTCGTATGGATCGCGACAGTGCGTGCATAAACAGCGTACAAGGCGTTGCGCAAGGATACCCAGCAGGCTTGAGGACAGCAAAAAGGGTTCGATGCCCATATCGGTGAGCCGGGTGACGGAGCTTGCGGTGTCGTTGGTATGCAGGGTTGCCAGTACAAGATGCCCGGTGAGACTGGCCTGGACCGCGATCTGGGCGGTCTCCAGGTCGCGAATTTCACCGATCATGATGACATCGGGATCCTGTCGCAGGATGGCGCGCAGCGCGCGTGCAAAGGTCATGTCTATGCGCGGATTGACCTGCGTCTGTCCGATGCCGTCGAGGTCATATTCGACGGGATCTTCCACCGTCATGATATTGGTCACCGTTGCGTCAATGCGTGACAGCGAGGCATACAGGGTGGTGGTTTTTCCAGAACCGGTGGGGCCGGTAACCAGAACAATGCCATGCGGTTGTCTTACGAGTTCATCAACCTGTATGAGCGTTGTTCCTTTCATGCCCAGCCGCTCAAGATTCAGGCGGCCGGCATCTTTGTCCAGCAAGCGCAGCACGACACGCTCACCGTGCCCCGTTGGCAGTGTTGAGACCCGCACATCGACAGGGCGACCGGCTAATCTTAGTGTAATGCGTCCGTCTTGCGGCAATCGTTTCTCGGCAATGTCCAGTTCTGCCATGATTTTCAGGCGCGAAACCATTGCCGCATGCAAGGCGCGGTGCGGTTCGACCACATCCTTTAAAGAACCGTCCACACGGAAGCGAACGACTGAACGGGTTTCGAAGGGCTCGATGTGAATATCGGAAGCGTTATCGCGGACCGCCTGGGTCAGCAATGCATTGATCATGCGTATGACGGGTGCGTCATTTTCTGCGTCCAGCAGATCTTCAGTCTGCGGCAGATCGTTCACCAGTTGGGATAAATCCATATCCTGTTCAACATCGCCCACCATGGATGCGGCCGAACCTTCCGATTGCGCATAGGCCTTTGTCAATGCCTGGTCGAACGCATCCGGTGACAGCAGCGTTGCCTGCACGGGGACGCCAAAAACACGGCGTACTTCAGCCAGTGAAGCGGCTGTGGCACCTTGGCGAACTTGTACCTCTGCAAGGTCAGCCGATAAATTTTCCAGCAAAATCCCCCTTGCCTTGGCAAACGTATAGGGGATTTTTTTGGCTGTTTTCCGCTCGTTCAGTTTTGAAACTTTCTGTTCCATGGTGTGATGATTATGGATTGACTGAAGCGGCGGGTAGTGTCTCAGATTTGGGAAGCGTATCTGGCAAGGTCTGTGCCGGGTTGGCAGCAGGATCGCCAGTTTGATTTTTGGCTGCTGCCGGGTCAGTGCCCTGAACCCCATTTGTATTGTCGATAGCTGTCAGACTGGACGAAACGGACGAGCTGGTAGCCGGAACTAATGAAACCGGTGCAGAGGGCAGTTCAGGTGAAACCGGGGCTGGCATGCTGGGTAATATTAAATTCCAGGGAAGCTTGCCCGATTCCTGCCGGTTGCGCATCGTTTCATAACGATCCTGGGTTAACCCCATCGAGGCAGTCGCGTTACGCAGAATTGTCGGACGAATAAAAACCATCAAATTGACTTTGCTGTTTTTGCGTGTTTCGTAACGGAACAACCAGCCCAGCACGGGAATGTCGCCCAACAGGGGAACTTTGATTTCCCCCACATCCACCCGGTCCTGAATCAGGCCGCCCAGCACCAGGGTTTGTCCGTCATCAACCAGCACGGTGGTGTCGAGGGAGCGTTTGTCGGTAATCACGCCGGCGGGATTGTTGAGATCCCTGACGCTGGAGACTTCCTGGTAAATCAGCATCTTGACCGTTCCACCTTCCGATATTTGCGGCTTGATGCGCAATGTCAGGCCAACGTCTTTGCGCTCTATCGTTTGGAATGGATTGGGATTGGCGGTAGTTCCATTTTGTGATCCGGTAATAAAAGGCACGTTCTGGCCAATAATAATTTTGGCCTCCTCGTTATCCAGCATCATCAGATTGGGTGTGGACAGCACGTTTGCATTGGCATCGTTTTGCAGGGCACGCGCGAGCACGCCGAGGTTGTTATTGCTCAATAAACCCAGGTTCAAACCGTTTCCAATAACCGGCACCCCTCCTGATGCAATACTGGAGCCTATGCCAATGATATTGGTGCCGCTACCGCCAAAGTTAGTGCCGCCTCCACCTTGCAAGCCGGCACCATTGTTGCCGATTCCCTGCCACTGGATGCCCAATTCGGCAGATTTGTCCGCGGTGACTTCCGCGATCAGTGCCTCAACAAAAACCTGTGCACGGCGCACATCAAGCATGTCGATCACCGCGCGCAGATTGTTGTAGGTATTGTTGGGTGCAGTGATAATCAGCGAGTTTGTCGCGGCATCAGCCTGCACGATACCGC
>JAHENE010000293.1 GCA_024643305.1 Thiobacillaceae bacterium
GTAAATCAGGGAAATCGTTATTGGAATTACTCGCAGGGGAGTGTATGAAAAAAATATTGCTGGTATTGTCGTTTTGCTGTTCAGCCGGTTTGGCGCAAGCGGAAGTGCAGGGAGAAGATGTGACTTACGAGGTGGACGGCGCGGCGATGAATGGCTATGTCGCTTATGACGATGCCATCAAGGGAAAACGGCCCGGCGTGATCGTGGTGCATGAGTGGTGGGGGTTGAATGACTTTGTGCGAAAGCGCGCGCGTATGCTCGCGGAACTGGGTTATACCGCACTGGCGGTCGATATGTATGGCGAAGGATGGACAGCGGATAATCCGACCGATGCCAGCGATCTGGCATTCGGGATCAGTTCAAATTTGCCTCTGGAGAAAGAGCGATTTGAAGCAGGGATGCTGTTTTTGCTTAACCATGAAACAGTGGATCCCGATAAAATTGCTGCGTATGGCTATTGCTTTGGCGGCGGGGTGGTGTTGAATATGGCGCGCATCGGTGAACCTCTGAGGGGGGTGGCGAGTTTTCATGGGATACTCGACACAAATATTCCTGCCAAGCCATGGAGAGTCAAGGCACGCATAATTTCCTTTAGCGGAGATGCCGATCCGCTGATCGGAGCTGACAAGGTTGCCGCATTCAGGAAGGAAATGGAGAATGCCGGGGTGAAGTACAAGATGGACATTTATCCCGGCGCGAAACATGCATTTACCAATCCCGCATCCAATATGATCGGAAAAAAATTCAATTTGCCTGTTGCATATGATGCCGCAGCAGACAAAGATTCATGGGTACAGGCTGCACAGTTTCTACATGAAGTGTTTGCCGACAAATAAGAATTTCGCAAATAAAAACGCCCCGGTTGGGGCGTTTTTTGTTTTCAGGGTTGAGTGTGGAGTGATCATCCGGCAAAGAAATCCTTGACCTTGTTCATCCAGGATTTCGCGCGGGGATTGTGACGTTCGTTGTCTTTATCGTTGATTGCTTCAAATTCGCGCAATAATTCCTTTTGGCGTTCTGTCAGGTTGATGGGAGTCTCCACAGCTACGTGGCAGTGCAAGTCGCCATGAGCCGCACTTCGCACACCCTTGATGCCTTTGCCGCGCAAGCGGAAAATTTTTCCGCTTTGCGTTTCGGCTGGAATCTTGATCGAGGCGACGCCGTCCAGCGTGGGGATTTCTATCGAGCCACCCAGCGCGGCTGTACTGAAGCTGATTGGCATTTCGCAATGCAGGTCGTTGTGGTCGCGCTGGAACACTGCATGTGGCTTGATGTTAATCACCACATACAAATCGCCCGGTGGGCCGCCGTTGGCTCCATGTTCGCCTTCACCGGAGAGACGGATGCGATCATCGTTATCCACACCGGGCGGAATTTTTACCGACAGGGTCTTGTGTTGTTTGATGCGGCCGTTGCCATTGCAGTCCTTGCAGGGCGAAGTGATTTGCTTGCCGCTGCCATGACAGCGTGGGCAGGTTTGCTGGATCGAAAAGAAACCCTGTTGCATGCGCACCTGGCCATGTCCGCCGCAGGTGGTGCAGATAGCTGGAGTAGTACCCGGTTTGGCGCCCGAGCCATGACATGTTCCGCATTCCTCCATGGTCGGTATGCGAATTTTTGTCTCGGTGCCGCGTGCGGCCTGTTCAAGTGTAATTTCCAGGTTGTAGCGAAGATCGGCGCCACGATGCACGCTGCTGCGACCGCCGCCACGGCCAGCGCCGAATATGTCGCCGAAAATATCGGAAAAATCGAAGCCTGCAGCCCCGCCAGCGCCGCCGAAACCGCCGCCTTCAAAAGCAGCATGGCCATGCTGGTCGTAAGCAGCACGTTTCTGACCGTCGCTTAAAGTTTCATAAGCTTCCTTGGCTTCCTTAAAATGTTCTTCGGCTTTAGGGTTGTCCGGGTTGCGGTCGGGATGGTGCTTCATCGCCAGCTTGCGATAAGCTTTTTTGATTTCTTCGTCCGATGCATCTCGGTTGACGCCGAGAACTTCATAGTAGTCTTTTTTTGCCATATTCGGGTACTACGTGCGTGTGGTTAACGGGAAAGGAAAATGCTGAAGGCCGGAGGTTTACAGTCCCCGGCCTTCAGTTTTTGCTGCCTTATTTCTTTTCATCCTTCACT
The DNA here is from genome assembly GCA_024643305.1 of Thiobacillaceae bacterium. Taxonomy (GTDB): domain Bacteria; phylum Pseudomonadota; class Gammaproteobacteria; order Burkholderiales; family Thiobacillaceae; genus UBA6918. The sequence goes on from JAHENE010000293.1 coordinate 2,125, forward strand.
TCGGTGAACTCCGCATCCACGACATCGCCTTCGTCTTTTTTCGCTTCCGCGCCAGAAGCGCCACCGGCATCAGCCGCTTGCGCCTTGGCTTGCTCTGAAGCGTACATCTTCTCACCCAGCTTCTGGGCAGCCGTGGCCAGCGCTTCGGATTTGGCAGTTATCGCGTCCTTGTCGTCACCTTTGACTACTGCTTCAGCATCTTTCAGGGCAGACTCGATGGCAGACTTTTCGTCTGCAGCCAGCTGCTCGCCGTATTCCTTCATGGACTTATGCGTCGTGTGGATCAAAGAATCAAGCTGGTTTCGTGCGGTCACCAGTTCCAGCGCCTTGCGGTCATCATCGGCATGCGCTTCGGCATCCTGGACCATTTTCTGGATCTCGGCTTCGCTCAAGCCTGAGCTGGCCTGGATCTTGATCTTGTTTTCCTTGCCGGTCGCCTTGTCCTTTGCCGACACATGCAGGATACCGTTGGCATCGATGTCGAAAGTCACTTCGATCTGCGGCATACCGCGCGGTGCGGGGGGAATATCTGACAGGTTGAACTGCCCCAGGCTCTTGTTCCCGGAAACCACTTCGCGTTCACCCTGCAATACATGGATGGTCACGGCATTCTGGTTATCTTCGGCCGTCGAGAACACTTGC